>DASSJP010000596.1:0-3447 GCA_035691165.1 Rubrobacter sp. | reverse complement strand
TGGGCTCCAACTGGACCGTGGTGATGGCGTCGGCGTCGTCACCAAACCTGGGCTCGGGCTCCCTGTCGGAGGACCGGCCATAAACGCCGTGCCGCGGCGTATGATCTCCTACTCCGTCGAAGAAGTCCTCGACCCCGACGAGCGCGGCGTCCTCGTCGTCATAAGTGTCCCCGGCGGCGAGAAGATGGCCGAGAAGACGACCAACGCCCGCCTCGGCATCGTCGGCGGCATCTCCATCCTCGGTACGACAGGTATCGTGCGTCCCTTCTCGACTGCGGCGTGGGCCGCGAGCGTCGTGCAGGCCGTCAACGTCATGGGTGCACAGGGTCACAAGACCTTCGTGCTCTCGACGGGAGGCCTCACCGAGAAGGCCGCGATGCGCCTGCTGCCCGACCTCGAAGAGGTGAACTTCGTGGAGGTCGGGGACTTCACGGGGCAGGCCATAAAGAGGGCCGTGGAGAACAACCTGGAACGATGCTTCTTCGTCGGGATGGCGGGTAAGATCTCCAAGCTCGCCGCCGGCGTGATGATGACCCACTGGACCCGCTCGAAAGTAGATAACGAACTGCTGGCTGAGATCACGACGAAAGCCGGCGGCCCTCCCGAACTCGTCGAAGAGGTCAGGAACGCCAATACCGCCCGCCACGCCTACGAGCTCTGGCGCTCGGCAAACCTGGAACGCGCAGCAGACCTCCTATGCCGGCGGGCCGCAGAGAATCTCGAAGAATACGCTAAAGGTAAACTAGAGGTTCATGTGATCCTGGTAGACTTCGACACCCTCGACCCCGCTGGAGCAAGCCCCGGAGCTCTGGAGCTTACGACCTGGAGCCCCGCGTGAGCCGCATAACCGTCGTTGGCCTCGATGGAAGACCGCTCGATGAAGAGGTAGAAAGTCTAATCAAAGACGCCGTGCTCATCGTCGGAGGCGAGCGGCACCTGGAGATGCTCGGTGTGAAGGATGAGCGTGCCGTAGCTCTAAAGGGAGACCTCTCGGATGCGCTCGCGCGGATCGAAGATACGGAGGGGCCTGTGGTCGTGCTCGCTTCGGGGGACCCGGGTTTCTTCGGCATCGTGCGTCTGCTCGGCGGTCGGTTCGGAAAGGAGAATCTGCGCGTCTTGCCTGGGCCCAGTTCGGTCGCGCTGGCGTTTGCCCGGGCCGGGCTCTCCTGGGACGATGCGATCACGGTCAGCGCCCACGGTCGCGACCCCCGGCGCGCCGTCAACGTCTGCCGCGCCCACCCGAAGGTCGCCGTTCTCACATCTCCGGACTTTGGACCAGCCGAGCTCGCGCAGACGCTCGATGGTCTCGGCCGCACCTTCGTCGTGGCCGAGAAGCTTGGTAGTCCCGACGAGCGGGTGTTTCGAGGCGACTGGGCTACGATCGCGAGGATGCGTTGGGAGGACCCGAACGTGGTACTCGTGCTAGATGAGGCGAGAATGTCAGGATCCAAAGGTTGGATCTCATCGGGCGTCCGGAGTCCGGAGCGGTGGGGGCTACCCGAAGATCAGTTCGAGCACATGTCGGGCATGATCACCAAGTCAGCGACACGCGCCTTCGTACTATCGCGCCTCGGTCCCGGTCCTGGAGACCTGATCTGGGACGTCGGCGCTGGCAGCGGCTCCGTAGCCATCGAGTGCGCCCGTCTCGGCGCCGCCGCCATCGCCATCGAACGCGACCCCGAGAGCTGCGCCCGTATCCGGCGCAACGCCGAGCGACACAATGTCTCCGTGCAACTGGTCGAAGGCGAGGCTCCGGAGGCCCTGCGAGACCTGCCCGATCCGGACGCCGTCTTCGTCGGCGGGACCGGTGGAGACTTCGAGGAGATCGTCAAGCTCGCCGCAGTCAAGATACGCCGGGCGGTAGTGCTGGCTCTCGTGGGGTTGGAACGGGTCGTCCCGGCGGCGCACATTCTCGAAGACTGCGTCCTCGAGGTCGAGACTACTTTTCTGCAGACGTCCAGGATGAGAGGTGTCGGTAGTTTGCACCGCCTCGCCGCCGAGAGTGCCGTCTTCGTCGTCTCAGGGAGCCGTACGTGATCGGCCTGGTAGCCGCCACCGCGAACGGCCGACGCAACGCCGTGCATATCGCGGACGTCTGGCCCGACGCGCGTTTCTACGGGGGCAGGCCGAAAGAAGCGCTCCATCGGGCGTGGAACGAGTGCGACGGTATCGTGCTCTTCCTCGCCACCGGGGCAGCCGTCAGGCTCGTCGCTCCTCTGCTCCAGAACAAACATCGCGATCCCGGCGTGGTAACCGTGGACGACACCGCCAGCTTCGCCGTCGCTCTCTGCGGTGGACACGACGGCGGTGCGAACGCCCTTGCCGAGCGGGTCGCGGATGCACTGGGTGCGACACCTGTGATCACCACCGCGAGCGACTCTTTGAGCGTCCCCGCCCTCGACTCTCTGGGAAAGAAGCTCGGTCTCCGGTTGGAAGATGGTTCGGACCTCGCGACGGTCGGGGCTGCGCTCGTCTCCGGCGGGAAGATTAATCTCGTCTCCGACAGACGCTGGCCGCTCGGACCGCTGCCCGAGAACATCGTACGTTCGGACGAACAGGAGGCTCCGCTGATCCTTATCTCAGACCGGCTCGTAGAAACGCCGCGTCCTGCAGTTGTCTACCGTCCACCCTCGCTAGTCGCAGGTATCGGTTGCAGCCGGGGGGCGGGCACTGACGAGATACGAGACCTACTTAGTCACTCCTTGAAGGAGGCCGGGTTGTCCGAGAAGAGCGTCGCCGCCTTCGCCAGCATCGATGTGAAGCGCGACGAAGCGGGATTGCTCGAAGCCGCGGAGAGACTTGGCGTGTCTGTCCGCTTCCACCCGGCCGAAGCGCTCTCTGCGGTGGAGGTACCGAACCCTTCGGAAGTAGTACGGGATGCGGTCGGGACACCGAGCGTCGCCGAGGCGGCGGTGATCTCCTGCGGCGCGGAGCTCGTTGTCGAGAAGCGGAAGTCCGCGAACGTTACCGTCGCTATCGGACGGTTGCCTGTGCGTGGGCGGCTCGCGCTCGTGAGCCTGGGACCAGGGGATGACGCCCTTGTTCCGCCGCTCGCCCGTGATGCCCTCGTCTCTTCGGAGCTCGTCGTCGGACTGGACCAGTACGTAGATCGTGTGCGGCATCTACTGCGGCCTGGGACGCGGGTGCTCACGCCGCCGCTCGGAAATGAGTTGGAGCGGGCGGAACTCGCGCTCGCTGAGGCCCGCTCCGGCGGCAGCGCCGCGCTCGTGTCGAGTGGGGACGTTGGTGTGTATGCGATGGCCACTCCGGCACTGGAACTCGCAGGTGAGGACGTGGACGTGGTCGTCGTTCCTGGCGTGACGGCGGCACAGGCGGCGGCTTCGTTGCTGGGATCTCCGCTCGGTCACGACCACTGTTCGGTCAGCCTCTCGGACCTTCTCACGCCGTGGGAGGTGATCCAGGACCGCGTCACGGCGGCTGCCGAAG
>DASSJP010000595.1:0-4509 GCA_035691165.1 Rubrobacter sp. | reverse complement strand
TCGCTGCGGTCTGGATCGGGGTTACGGCGTGGGACCGGCTTATGGACCCGCAACCGCTTGAGAACGTGGGGCTGGGTCTATCGGTCACGCTCGTGGCCGCGGCGCTCAATGGAGTCGTTGCGCTCGTCTTGTTGCGGGCTGGCCGGAGGCTGCGATCGATCACGCTCAGGGCCGACGCGCAGCACCTGCTCACGGACGTATGGACCTCCGCGGGCGTGGTGCTCGGCGTCGTCATGGTGCAGCTCACAGGGTGGCTCGTGCTCGACCCCCTGATCGGGCTCGTGGTCGCCGCGAACATCGTGTGGACGGGATTCCGGCTGCTGCGCGATACCGCGCAGGGGTTGCTGGATAGGGCCCTGCCTCCCGAAGACCAGGAGGTTATCGCCAGGGTCCTCTCCCGTTACGAGAAACAGGGGATACGGTTCCACGCCGTGCGCACGCGTGCCGCAGGGCAGCGCCGCTTCGTCTCGATGCACGTGCTCGTGCCTGGCCGGTGGACCGTGAAGCGTGGTCACGACCTCTCCGAGAAGATAGAAGGGGATCTCGGCGGAATGTTGCCCCAGAGCACGTTCTTCATCCACATAGAACCCTCGGAAGACCCAGCCTCCTTCGAAGACCAGAGCCTGGATCGGGAACGCCCTGGCGGAGAGGCAAATAAAGAGGGACGGACCGCGTAGGTCCGTCCCTGGCAGGCCGCCGTCGGTATTCTAACTACACTTCGAGTACCCGCAGGAGTGGCAGACGACGCAGCCCTCCTGGCGGGTCAGGCCGCTGCCGCAGTCGGGGCACGCCCCGATAATTGGCAGCTCGCGGGTGTCGGGAAGGCTGTCTTCGATCAGGTAGTGCTCGGACATGGCCCTCGCAACGCCGTCGGGGACGGAGAGTACGGCGTTCGGCCCGACGCCTGCGGGATGGCCGTCCTGGATGCCGCGGAGCTGGTGGACGAGTTCCGCGGGAGTGGCGCCGTGGGTCATGGCGAGTGAGATCATGCGCCCGAGCGCGTCGGAGAACGCGGCCGCCGTACCGCCAGGCTTGCCCAGGATGACGAAGCACTCCCTCGGCCCGAACTCGTCGTCGTTCATCGTGACGTAGAGCGGACCATGCCCCGTCTGTATCTTCTTGGTTACACCGGATAGGGTGCGCGGCCTGCCGTTGCGCGCCTCGGCGAGCGAGGAGAAGGTCTGCTTCTGCCCTTCCGCGACAGTGCCCGCCGGGGGAGTAACCGGTGGCGCCGTCGGGGCCTCGGGGGAGGCCGGCGTCATGGTCGGCGACTCTCCAGGCTTCTTCTCCGTCTTGCCCGTTGAAAGGACCTGGGCGTCGCGCGAGCCGTCGCGGTAGACCGCTATCCCCTTGCAGTTCAGGGCGTAGGCCTGACGGTAGGCGTCCTCGACGTCCTCGACGGTCGCATCGTTCGGGAGGTTGATGGTCTTGCTGATACCCATCGAGGTGTACTTCTGGAAAGCCGCCTGCATCCTGACGTGCCACCCTGAACTTATGTCGTGCGAGGTGACCCACACGCTACGCACGTCGTCGGGCACATCTTCGACGTCGCGCACGGAGCCGTGCTCGGCGACCTTCTTCATCAGTGACTCAGAGTAGAAGCCGCGATCCTTGGCGAGCTTCACGAACTCGGGGTTGACGTCGGGCATCTGCATGTCAGCCTGGCGGCGCATGAAGGCCACGGCAAAGAGCGGTTCGATGCCGCCGGAGCAGCCGGCGATCATAGAGATGGTTCCGGTCGGAGCGATAGTGGTGACGGTCGCGTTGCGGACGCGGTCGCCACGGGCCTCGTGGCGGGATCCCTCGAAGTTCGGCATGACGCCGCGCTCGTCGGCGAGGGCCCTGCTCTCCTCCCAGGCCTCGTCGTCAACGAACTTCATCACCCGCTCGGCGAAAGCGAGGCCCTCTTCGGAATCGTAGGTGATGCCGAGTTTTATGAGAAGGTCCGCGAAGCCCATGACCCCGAGCCCGATCCTGCGGTTCCCCCTGCTCATCTTGTCGATATCGGGCAGCGGGTAATTGTTCTGCTCGATGACGTTGTCGAGGAAGCGGATCGCGGTGTGGATCGTCTCCCTGAGCTCGTCCCAGTCCACGTCCCCGGTCTCTTCCCTGTAGAAGCGCTCCAGGTTGATCGAACCGAGGTTGCACGAGTCGTACGGCGGCAGGTGCGCCTCGGAACAGGGGTTCGTAGACTCGATCGGGAACTGCGGCGTCGGGTTGTCGTCGTTGATCTTGTCTATGAACACAACGCCGGGCTCGCCGTTGAGCCACGCCCCCTCGACGATCTTTCTGAACAGGTCGCGCGCCCTGACCGTCTTCATGACCTCGCCGTCACGCGGGTTGGTCAGTTCGAAGTCCGTATCGGCCTCTACGGCCTCCATGAATGCATCGGTTATGGCGACGGAGATGTTGAAGTTGTTGATCTGGTCGTTCTCGTTCTTGCAGGTGATGAACTCCTCGACGTCGGGGTGGTCGACCCTGAGGATGCCCATGTTCGCCCCGCGCCTGGTTCCACCCTGCTTGATCTTGTCCGTCGAAGCATCATATATAGCCATGAACGAGACAGGACCACTCGAAACCCCCATCGTGCTCTTGACCAGGTCGTTCTTGGGACGCAACCGAGAGAAGCCGAAGCCGGTGCCGCCTCCGCTCTTGTGGATGATCGCCTGGTGCTTGAGGGTGTCGTAGATGCCGTCTATGGAGTCCTCCACGGGCAGGACGAAACAGGCACTGAGCTGCTGCAGCTCCCTGCCGGCGTTCATGAGGGTCGGCGAGTTAGGCATGAACCTTCGGCTGAGCATCATCTGGAGGAACCTCTCCCTCGACTCCTCGTAGAGCCTCTGGGCCTCCTCGCCCTCCTTGAAACGGAACTCACCCTCCGCGATGTTCGACGCCACCCGCCGGAACATCTCGATTGGCTCCTCTATGGCCTCGCCCTTCTCGTTCTTTTTGAGGTAGCGCTTTTTGAGAACGGCGAGCGCGTTCTCAGAGAGTTCAATGTCTACCAACCTGTTACGGTCTACCTCCATACCCATCCTCCCTATTTTACTGCTAGTTCCTCTTATTCCATCCCCGGATTCGCCCGTGTTCCCCCCGGTTCACGGGCGGATCCAATTTACCTGCCGTTGCCGATCCCCGAGCCTGCGAGACGCACGAGCTCGGTGCGGAACTGGTCCACGTCCGTGTACTGCCTGTACACGGAGGCGAACCGCAGGTAGGCGACCATGTCCATCCGCCTGAGCCGCATCAGCACCATGTCCCCGAGACGCCTCGAGGTCACCTCGTGACGCCGCCGCTCGCGCAGCTCGGCCTCGATCTCATCGACGATGAACTCGACCTGCTCGTCCGTGACCTGCTGCTTGGCACACGCCTTCGCCAACCCAGACCGCAGTTTCTCCCTGTCGAACGGCTCTTTCCCACCGTCGCGCTTGATGACCATCAGCCTCAACGGCTCGCGCCGCTCGTAGGTCGTGAACCTCTTCCCACACGATAGTGATAGACACTCCCGCCGCCGCCGAACAGCGTCCTTCGTCTCCGAAAGCCGCGAATCTATGACTTTCGTGTCCTCGAAATCACAGTAGGGACACTGCATTTCATTACCCCCATCACTCCAACACCACATCTGGTACCGTGAAAACCTAGCACACTATATTTTCGAGATGCAATACCCCGAGAATGTATCTTAAGTTCAGGTTAAATTGACGCTAAATCCCCGAATGCCTCTCCGCCAGCGGAATACGCACCGAAGTCCCGGTCCGTAAATTTTTTCAAAGAATTTTTCAAGAAGAGCCAACAATAGGGAATATGCCGCAAATCACGCACCTTTATGTTCAGGTCTACTCATGGCCCTCAAGTAATAATTGAGACTAAGCTTACTATACCAGTAACTCTTTACCTCAAGTTTAAGTACACCATATAGTCATGGTATTGCCCCTACGAAAGCGGGATTTCGGGGGACTTTTCGGGCTTTCGGCGGCGATTCTTGAAGAAGTCGCGGAGCGATCTGGCGGCATCTGCTTCGAGGAGGCCGCCTTCGACGAGGATGGTGTGGTTGAGGCGTGTATCGGCGAGGGTATTGTGGAGGGTACCTGCGTATCCGGCTTTGGGATCGGGGGCCGCGTAGACCAGGCGAGAGAGACGGGCTGCGTGGGCGGCGCCTGCGCACATGGGGCAAGGCTCCAGGGTGGCGTAGAGGGTACAGCCGGTCAGGCGCCATCCGCCTGCGGTTTCGGCGGCCTTCCGGATGGCGAGGAGCTCTGCGTGCGCGGTGGGGTCTCCGGTAGCCTCTCGCTCGTTGGCGGCGACGGCAATGACCTCCTCTCCCCTGGCGACCACGGCCCCCACAGGAACCTCGCCCTTCTCGGCGGCGTCTTCCGCGGCGAGCAGGGCGAGGCGCATCATTGTGAGGTCGATCTCCGAAGGGTTGTATGTCGAGGTATCTGCCATGAGGCCGATGATACCAGTCTGCAATCGCTTCGTTAGAAAAGGTAGATTGCGACCCACGCCGCC
>DASSJP010000594.1:0-2147 GCA_035691165.1 Rubrobacter sp. | reverse complement strand
ACTAGACTAAGGGCCTCCGCTGTGCGAGTGTTGCTGGAGGAGCGGCTAAGTAGGTAGGAGTCCAGTGGTTCAAGCGGCTTACGCCCATGGCAGGCGTAGTTCGGTGGAGAACAAGGAACACGTTCAAATGCAGGATGAGATGTGTTCGTGGCAGTGCCTTGCAGATCCGACAGGGCTAGAGGTTGTCGGCGGCTGTGCTGACAATGTTGGGCCGGTAAGGCTACAAGAGAAAGGAAAGCCGGTTGGGTTCCTACGCAGGATATGTGAGTAACTGCATCCAACCTTTCCGAGCTGGTGACGGAACGTCAGGCGGTTGACGAGAGCATGCTGAGAACACGGGCGCGCACTTTGGATCTGCAACGCAAGGGGCGCATATTGGCCACCATACTTCTTGGCATAGAGTCAGCCATGCTCGTGTTGTCCGCATTCAACTTGTACCAGGGGGCTACGCAATACTATCTGACAAACGGAGTGCTGATCTCCCTGGTGCTTGGACTCTACCTGCTCAACCGGTATGGTTTTGTCCGAACCGCTGGCCTAATAACCGTTCTCTTGTGCGCCGTGGTGCCGCTGCTCTTGGTCAACGAGAGCCGAGTCGGGACGTATATGGCGATGGTGATTCCGGTGCTTGTCGCCAGTTACCTTCTCGCACCGTGGAGTGGACTTGCCATGGGAGCGTTGATGGTCGCAGTCGCTTTCATGTTCGATATCGCCTCACTCTCATTGATACTTTTTGTCCTCGCAACCGCCCTCGCGTATATGTTTGCCGAGAGTGTGCGGTTAGCAGAGAAGAAGTATCGATCCATCTTCGAGAATGCCGTCGAAGGAATCTACCAGAGCACTACCGAGGGACGTTTGCTCACCGTCAATCCAGCCTTGGCAAGTATGTTCGGTTACGACTCTCCTCAGGAAATGCTTTCCTCCGTCTCAAATGTAGGGAACAAGTTGTACGCACAGCCTGAGCTGCGCGAAGAGGTTATTCAGCGTCTGCAACAATACGACAGCGTGGCGGGGATAGAGGGACTCGGAATTCGCAAAGATGGCTCCGAGATGTGGTTTTCCTTGAGCGCGCGTGCGGTCCGAGACAACTCCGGGGAGGTAGTAAGCCTGGAGGGAGCTCTGGTGGACATAACCCAGCGCAAGCACGCAGAGGACCAGTTGCGCCAAGCCGAGACTCGCTACCGCACGCTGGTCGAACAACTTCCCGCCGTCACCTTCATCGACCGAGCTGATGACTCGGAAGAGTCCCTCTACATAAGCCCGCAGATACAGACTATGCTCGGCTACACCACGAAGGAGTGGATAGAGGGCAGGCTGTGGCGGGAGCGCCTCCACCCCGACGACCGGGAGCTAGTACTCGCCTCGGACGAGCGCTTCAAGGCTCGTGGGGAGCCAGTCGACCACGAGTACCGGCTGCTGGCGAAGGACGGATCTGTGGTGTGGGTGCGGGAGGAGACGGTGCTCGTCCGAGGCGAGGGGGGGGAGCCGCTATACGTACAGGGCATCATGACCGACGTCACCAAACGCAAGTTAGCCGAAGAAGAAATGCGAAAGGCCAGAGAGGTTGCCGAGGCGGCAAGCCAGGCCAAGAGTGAGTTTTTGGCCAACATGAGCCATGAGATAAGAACCCCCATGAACGGCGTTATCGGCATGGTGGGTCTGCTGCTGGATACGTACTTGACGCCTGAGCAGCGGAAGTATGCTGAAACCGTGCGTAGTTCTGGAGACATTTTACTCATGCTCCTCGATGACATCCTTCACTTTTCCAAGCTAGAGGCTGGAGAGGTACGCATCGAAAATATCGACTTCGATCTACAAGACGTCCTCAGGGACGTCTGTACGTTATTCGCCGAGCGAGCTCGTGATCGGGGTCTCGCTCTCTCCAGTCATATAGATCCTACTGTCCCCACCGCCCTGACGGGCGATCCTTTCCGCCTGAGACAGATCCTGACAAATATAGTAGGAAACGCGGTCAAATTTACTGAGGAAGGTCACGTTACTCTCGAGGTCGAGCTAGTTGACGAGAACCACCCAGAAGTGAAGCTACGGTTTGAAGTCTCGGATACAGGAATCGGAATGACCGATGAGCAGCAGTCGCGGCTCTTTCAGGTCTTCTCCCAGGCAGACGCTTCGACAACACGCAAATA
>DASSJP010000593.1:0-4402 GCA_035691165.1 Rubrobacter sp. | reverse complement strand
GATCCAGAGTATGCAACAACAGCAACAGGGTCAGCAACAGCAGGGCCAACAATAGCCGAAAAAGCAATCAGCAGAATATAGATTGAAAGCGCGCGTTGCGGAAGATCACTTCCGCAACCCCCTTTAGCTCTTCCAGAAGTTGTTCATGGCGTCGCGGTTGCTGGATGACCATTGGCCCATCGTCTCCTGCCACGTCCGAAGAAAGGGGGCCACCTGGCCTTTCGCGCTGTCCTCGCTCGCTGTGTCCCGAAGAGTGCGGTTTCCGCCTGACATTTCGTCCCTTATGGCGCAGGCGAACGCGAACAGGTCGTGATCCCCCCCGGCGTCAGGATGCAACCGCGCCAGGAGCAATCGCCACATTCTCCGGTCTTCGAAGGATGCGAGCCGCCCTGCGTCCCTCGCTTCGAACACTAAACAGGACCTCCTCTGTCGAGCGCATTCTATGCTGGTCCGCGAAACCTTGTAAACCTCGTTATCCCACAACCGCAATACCTGGAGGAACAGGACGAATACCGAGCCATATGTGGGCTAGGGTCGTTCAACCGTAGCGACACCACCTTGCTCGGCTTCCCACCCTGGAGTGCGCCTTGGTCGAGCCCGTTGTCCGGTCTATCTGCCCACGTCGGCCAGTATCCTTGTTCGGGATGGCGGCGTGGCGCTCTAAGAGTTCGTTACTGCAATTCTTGGAAGCTCACCGATCCTAGAATGATCGCTTCGGAATGCGTTCAGTCCTCGAACATCTCCTGTCCCATCTGCTCCACCTTACGCTCTGCGTGCACTTGCATATCCCCGTCCGCGCCAGTGTCCTCGGTTATCTGCCCCGCTATCTCGTCCGCCTTGCGTTCTGCGTGCTTGTGGGGATCTCCCCCCGAACCCGTCTCCTCGGTCACCCTCTGCGCGAGGTCCTCGTGTGCGGCCTCGGGGTCCATGCCCGTCCCCTCCAGCGGCATGTCTTTCATCATGACGTCCCCGGACTCCACCGCTTGTAGTGCCTCTTCGCTTACCCCGCGTGCATAGTCGGCCGACTCTATGGATTTCATGGATGGCGAGGACTCCATGGACGGCATCGACTCCATGGACGCCATCGAGTCTTCCCTGAGACCTGGTAGCGGGCGCGGCTCGACATCGCCCTTCTCGATTCTCCTCTTGACCTCGTTCGCCCTTAGCGAGGCTTCGTGTGCCCGCGCCTCGATCTTTTTACCGACCTCTCGATCCGCCCTGCGCATGGCCTCGTTCATCCTGCGCTCGGCCTGCTGTGCCTTCCGTTCTTGATCCCGTACGCTCATGCGTCCTCCCTATCAACCTGCGAGTAGTACGAAGGCGATTCCGCGCCACGAGGAAAGCTTGCGCCAGCGACGTGCATTGACTCGCCATCCCGGCAAGCTACGCGGTCGTTCTCGGGTCTGCTAAGCATCGGGGCGTTTTCTCGTTTTCGGTGGTTTGGGTGGTTTCGGTGGCTTGGACGGTTTCTCGCCCGAGGCGTCGGCTGAGCCGCTCTTACCAAAACTCGTCTTCCTCTTAATGCCATCACCCGCCAGCTTCGAGAGGCGGGTCAGGTCCATGCCCAGGATCCTGGAGATACGGGCTATGTCCTCGACTCCCTCGACCTTGAGATGCCAGTTGATCTCGCGCCCGCTGTCTCGACCACCTGATGCCGAAGTGGTAGTCTTCCTCGACCCTCTGGTAGCCTTGCTGGATGATCCGGGGCGTCTCTTGCGCGAAGAGGGGCGGGATCTCTCGTCGTATTCACGGCGCTTGTTGGGGTTCGAGAGGATCTCGTAGGCCTGCTGGATCTCCTTGAAGCGATCTTCGGCCTTGATGTCGCCGGGATTCGCATCCGGATGATACTCGCGGGCCAGCCGCCGGTAGGCTTTGCGGACGTCTTCCTCGGACGCTCCCCTCGACACGCCCAATAACCCGTAGGGATCCTTCACCTTCTAGCCTCCAACCCCGTCGTGACGAAGTTCCCGACGAGCATCGCGGAGCCTTCCAGCCTATCTTGCTTCGCGGTCGCTATGGTCGCGCGGCAGGTTCTTTATCTCCTTGACCCGCTGCTCGAACTCCTGTGCCGAGTTGGAGTTCTCGAGCGCCCAGGCCAGGTCCTTGACGTTCTGTTCGTTCGATCTCACGAGTACCAGCGCCTGCTTGAGCGGCATGTCCTCGAAGGCTGCCATCGCGATGCCAACCACGTCCATCGGTGCGGCGACCTCGGCCTTCACGCACATGGCGTACATCCTAGCCGCTTTCACGAGTTGCCTCTTGAATTCCTTCTGCATCCCGGTCTCTGCGCCGTTCGGTTGGACCACCCTACTCCTCTCAGTTTCAGAAGCTGCGGCATAGCCAGCGCAACTAGAGCGCGGCGGGGCAAGAGCCCCGCCGCATGAACCTCAACCCGCGCCGGTTATCCCTGGTTCGCTGCGCTCGCCACGTCCTTGACGGTGATGCGGCCACCGGCCCCAGAGCCCTCTATCTGGGAAAGATCCACCCCCAGCTCGTCGGCCTTCTGCTTGGCGGCCTCGGTGGCGTCGACCTCCTCGGCGGCGTCCTGGGCCTGCTCGGTAGCCTGTCCGGCCGTATCCTGAGCCTGCTGGGCGGCTCCTCCCGCTGCGTCCTGAGCCTGACCCGCAGCCTGTCCCGCTGCTTCTTGAGCCTGGCCTGCTGCCTGACCGGCGGTATCCTGCGCACCTTCCGCAGCCTGTCCGGCCTGATCCGCCACCTGTCCAACGGCGCCTGTGGCTTGATCGGCGACCTGTCCAACGGCGTCCCCGGCACCGCCGCCTGTGACCTGCTCTGTCGTGCTCTCGACGGTATCGGTGACCTCCTCGACAGTATCTCCTAGATCCGGTATCTCCAGGTCGAGGATGCTCCCATCTTCGCCGATCTGAAGGTGGATGAGGCTGCCGGACTCGTCCTCTACGACGCGCGTCGTCTGCCCTTCTTCGTTGGTTTCCTCTTCGTAACCCTCAGCCATTGGGAGGTCTGTGACGTTGCCTACTATGTCCTCGTCGACGAGGTTGCCTGCATCGTCGAGGGTGGTAGCGATGATGTCGCCTGACTCGTCCACCGTACGCTGCACGGTCTGGCCTGCCTCGTCGGTGACCTCGCCGAGCAACTGGGTCCCAGGCGCGAGGCCCTCCGCGGCTTCGCCGACCTGACCAACAGCCTGGCCTGCGGTGTCTTGCGCCTGCTCGGCGGCTCCACCGGCTGCATCCTGGGCCTGCTCGGCGGCTCCTCCTACGGCGTCCTGAGCCTGACCCGCGGCGTCTCCAGCCGCGTCTTGTGCCTGCTGGGCGGCGCCCTGGGCCTGCTCGAGCGCCTGGTTTACCGTGTCTTCGACACCCTGGGTCTGGGCGGCCTCATCCAGTGCGTTCTCGATGCTCTCGTAAGAGTCGATCAACTCCTGGATCTGCGCCCGCGCGTCCTCCTGGTCCTCGGGCAACTGCTCGAGCAGCGCTTCTAGCTCTTCGCGGCTGCTCTCCAACTGGCCCTTGACTTCGCCCAGGGCATTACCGTAGTAGTCCTTCGCGCTGTTGACGGCCTGCTCCTGGATCTGCTGGGCTAGATTCTGTGCACCTTCGGTCACTCTGCATCCTTTCCTAGAATTCTTTCCATCTAACGTCCGCTACCTACACCTGCATCACATGTACAAGGGGCTCCTATTCCTTTCCGGATCTCCGCCTCAGCGCACCGGGCTCGGGTACCGGGAGCTGGGCCGCGCTTCTCAATCGGACACGAGCGTCGCGATACGTGACCCCCGCCTCTACCTCCTCAGGCAAATTCTCCCGCTCGGTCCCTGAGACGGACTCGTCATCGGAATAGCCAGGAAAGCGCACCTCCGTCTCGGGGACCTTGTCGAAGCGCAGTTCGCGAGCCTTCACCTCGGCGGTGAGCTCTACATCCGGTCTCTCGATCGCGTCCGGCCGTTCTTTCTTCGCTGGCTTCAATTCTTGACGACGTCGCGGATAGTTATGAGCCCTCCTGCACCAGAGCCCTCTATCTGGGAGAGATCTATCCCAAGATCCTCAGCCTTGCGCCTGGCTGCATTCGTGGCCTTGGGTCCATCGTCTTCATTCCCTCCGGCGGCGTTCGTGGCCTTATCTACCGCCCCGTCAGCCTGCGCAGCGGTCTGCTCGACCGCGTCTGTCGCCTGTCCCGCGACCTGTCCTGCGGCCGAGGTCGCCTTCTGTCCCACCTCTCCGGCCGCACTCGTCACGTCCTTGACGGTTATGAGCCCTCCAGAGCCGGTACCTTCTAGCTGGGAGAGGTCCACTCCCAGTTCCTCAGCCTTGCGCTTCGCTGCGTCAGACGCATTCGCGACTTCCTCGGTCGCCTCGTCTACCGTATCCTCAACTTCATCTTGCGCGGACTCGGCGGCGCTTTTCACGTCGTCGACGGTGATACG
>DASSJP010000592.1:0-2327 GCA_035691165.1 Rubrobacter sp. | reverse complement strand
GGGGACGGGGTTTTCGAGGGTCAGACGGTACTCTTTCTCGATCTCCGACGAAGGGTGTGTGATGCGGTGGGCAAGCTGGCCGTCGTTGGTGAGGATGAGGAGGCCCGTTGTGTCGGCGTCGAGGCGTCCTGCCGGCACGAGGCCCGGCACGTCGGGCATCAGGTCGGCAACCGTACTGCGGCCGCGATCGTCGCTCATGGTCGTCAGATAGCCCGAAGGTTTATTCAGAGCGAGATAGACGGAGGTTGCGGGGAGGTAGACCGGCTGGCCATCGAGTTCGATCTCGTCTTCCGGCGACACGGTGGTTCCGAGAGTCGCGGTCTCACCGTTCACCCTCACACGGCCAGCCAGTATCGGTGACTCCGCCTTGCGGCGTGACGGGGTCGCGCCGGCACGGGCGAGGAACGCCTGCAGGCGCACTATGAAGCCTCTCCGCCAGCCTCCGGCGGGGTCGCCGTCGACGCCAGTCGTTCGCGTACGCGGGCGAGTTCTTCAGGAGCGACGAGCGAGTCCAGCGGCGGGAATTCATCAGAAGACGCTGCGCCAGTGGCTGCCAGGAACACTTCGGTAACGCCGAGGAGGGCTGGAGATCCAGGGGCTTCGTGGTCAGCGCCAACCTCGGTCAGGAGTCCGCGTTCGATGAGGCTACGGATCACGGCGTCGGAGTTGACGCCGCGTACGCGGGAGACGGCCCCGCGCGTCAGCGGTCCCAGGTACAGTACGCAGGCAAGAACCTCGTGCGCAGCGCCCGAGAGCGGCGTCGGACGGGCCTCATCGCGGAAGCGTTCGACGGCGCCGGAGCAAGCAGGGTTCGTGGAGAGCACGTAGCCGCCGGCGACGTTGCGAAGCACGATGCCCGAAATCTCCGGGGAGTAGCGTTCCGCCAGGCTGGCCAGGGCGGATTCCGTATCCGCTTCTGAGAGGCCCGTCGCCGAGCGGAGGTCGGAGAGGCTTATGGGGCGGGCGCTCACAAGGAGGACGGCTTCGATCAGGTGCGCCGGGGGGGCCTGTGCGTTTTCGCTCACCCCGCCGGCTCCAGGGTCAGTGGGCCCAGGGGTTCGGTCTGGGATAGCCTGAGGCTTCCTTCCTGGGCGAGCGAGAGCGCGGCTGCGAAGGCGACCGCTTTATTCAGGCGGTCCATATCGCTCGTGAGGCTCTCATAGGAGACAGGTCCACCACCCAGGGCGGTGCGAATAATGAGGGCCAGCTCCTGGAGGGTCACCGTGATCGGCCCGAGGTGCCTCACGGGTGGCTCCAGAAGGCGAGAGAACGTCTGACGCGCGGCCAACGATACGCGATTGGGCTGTATGCGAAGGCGTCCCGGTCTCGGAGGGACGGTATGGGCGGAAGGAAAATGTCCTGCATTCGAGGCGAAGCGCTCGCGCAGGTGCTCGGCTCCGCGCCGGATCTTCAGGTATGCCGTGAGCCGGTCGGCGAGCTCTTCCGGCGAGAGGGGCTCATCCTCGCCGCCTTCCGCGTCGGCGTCGATCGCAGGGGATAATGTGCGGCTCTTCAGGAGGACGAGCGCTGCGGCAGAACCGGCGAAGTCCGTATCGCGCTCCAGGCCGTTCGCTGCTTCGGGTTCCCGAGAGACCAGGTACGACTGCACGAGCTCGCGTAATGGGACCTCGAAGATCTCGAGCTCGTCCTTCAGGATCAGGGCGAGGAGCCATTCGTATGGTCCCGAGTACACGTCGAGCTCCACGGTAAAGTTCGAGAGCGCCCGACCCAGGGGCTCGAAGGTCATCGGGTCTCCGAATGGAGAGGCAAGACGGAGGAAAGCTGGTTGTGCTCCGAGCCGGTCGCACTGGCGAGGACGGGATCGACGACCCTCCCCTCGGCGATGACGACGCCCCGTGCGAGGCCCTCGTCCGCCCTGAGCGCGTCCGAGAGGCCCACCCCTGCCAGCCTGCGCATAAGCGGGAGGAGTGCGTTGCTGAGAGCCCTCGTTGCCGTGACGGGCACGGCCGCCGGTACGTTCTTCACGCAGTAGTGCGTTACCCCGTATTCGACGAAGATGGGGTCGGCGAGGGTAGTCGGGCGGGACGTCTCGACGCAACCCCCATAGTCCACGTCAACGTCCACGATCACGCTCCCCTCCTTCATCCGCGAGACCGTTTCGCGATCGACGAGCGCTGGTGTCCTGGCGCCGACGACCTGGACGGCGCCGATCAAAAGGTCGGAGCGCAGTACGGCGTCCTGTATCCCGAGCCTGCTCGCCGCCAGCGTCGTCACGTTCGGCAGTCGAGCTTCTTCGAGGCGCCTGAGTCGGTCGAGGTCTCGGTCGATAACCACGACCGAAGCCCCCAGGCCGCTGGACATCCTGG
>DASSJP010000591.1:0-3697 GCA_035691165.1 Rubrobacter sp. | reverse complement strand
GTTGTAACCGACTGGGCGTTCGCCACCGGAGCTTGGTTCGCCGAGTTGACAACCAGAGTGAGTGCCTGGGAGAAGTTTCCGCTCCCCTGGCAATCTGAGCCACGTGTCATCTGCACATTGAATGTGTGCGACCCCGTGGGGGTCTTACCTGATGCAGGACCACTCGCCGTCGTGCTAATGGTCATAGTAGATGTGTAGTTAGTGTTGCCCGTGCGCGGATTGGCGCCACTAAAGGACGCGGTGGCTCCGGTCGGGAGCCCCGAGGCGCTGAGTGTGGTCGTGCAGTTGCTGCTGTTCCCGCCCATCTGCACCGTCACGTCGTAGGTGGCGCTCTGGCCCTGTGTCACGGAGCGGCTCGTAGGGTTCACCAAGATACCACTGGGATTGGCGTCCGTGAAGGTCGTCCTCACCGTTCCGGACTGGGTGCCCGTGGCCGTAACGTCGTAGTCCGAGACGAACCACTCAGGTAGGTTGAACGAATCGGTGATCTCGCCGTTCGCGTTCGCGTTGACGTCGACGTTGCGTGCCCACGAAGCTCCGTATGTGTCGTTTACGCTTATGTGGACGGACTCGCCAGGCTGCCAGTTCGATCCTGTCAAAGTTACGGTGGCGCCAGGCGGATAGTCGGCCTGGTCGCTCTGGATAGTGGGCGTAGAAGTTACGCTACCTGTTGGGGAGGCCTCGAGCGCGAGCGCCATAGCCGGAAAGGCAAGCAATACAATAAACGTCAAAGAGAAGAGCAGATAGAGTCTGCTCCTCATCGACCTGATTCGCATATTCAATTCTCCCTTTGTTGAAGCGCTTGTAGATCCTGAAACGTTAGCCGATCCGGTCCCATCCACCTGTTTTTGTCCTCCCTGAGAGTAAATGCTCTACGCCGGCACATGAAATGCTATTGGAAGGCGGGCTTCGCAACGTCTGCCGTGCGGCGTATCTTTCGTTCTTTTGAATGTCCATGCATATGCCGGGTGGCATACCCTGTATGGGCTAGACATGGTCAGGCTAGAAGGGGAGCGCAGATGTGCAGGCGGACCATCGCGAGTTTTGAAGGGAAGAGGAGAGGTCCATTGTGGACCTCTCCCCGGTTGTTGCACCTACGATGTTATTGTCGTGTTCTGCCTACTTTCTCCGCGGTTGCTACTAGCAGAGGTCTCCGTTGTTGTACTTGTCGAGCGTGGAAGCCAGGCTGAGCGCCGTGTTTCTGAGCGCGACCTTGTTCGTATTGCTCGGCAGGTACGAGCCCGTGCCGTCGAAGTTAACTCCCGGTGGAGTATCGGTCGGGCCGTTGGCCAGCAGTGCCTGACCGTTCATGATCGCGCTCTGTACCCCGGAGCACGTCTCGGCTCCTGCGGCCAGGTTCAGCTTCGCCGCGAGTAACTGGGCTGCCAGCTCGTAAGCGGCGTCGCTGGATCTAGACTTGCCGGAGAGATCCTGCTTGCTGAGTATCTTCACCGCCTTCTCGCAACCTGTGGCGGTCTTGGGAAGAAGGAGGTCACCGATTGTCTGCGGAAGCAGATCGTCGAGGAGGAAGAACCCGGCAGCGGCACCACCGTTCTTCTTGGCGGTGGTGACCTGGTTCCCGCCTGTGCACGTGCTCCAGTTCTTCCAGTAGCCGATGGTGCGCGGCTCACCGCCAGGATGGCTGTTGTCTACCACGAAGGCGGGTGACTGACCTGCGCTAGCCGTGAAGTCGAAGCACCTGACCCCCAGATCCTCCTGCGGGACCTTGGAGTCGCCGGGGTTATACGGCGTCACGATCACGCCGTCGAGCTTCCAGAACGAGGTGAATCCGGCGGGAACGGGGTTCTCGCAGATCGTGTACTTCTCGCCAGGAACGAGCTTGTAGCCGAAGTCGAGGATGCCGTCTTGATCGCCGTTAGTGTTGAGCGTCACGCCGGAGTCCAGCCCCGGACCCGTGAGGGTGAAGTTGATGGAGCTGTTCGGGTTGACTACCCCGTCCACGGTCTTCATGACCGTGACCTTGCACAGTACCGTGACGTCGACCTTCCAGCTATCTTCACCCGTTGCTCCCGTGTCGTTGGTCTTGAAGGAAGCGGTGTTGGGGACCTCGTAGTTGCCGCAATCCTGGTATGGACCCACGTTCCGGGTGTACGTGAAGGTCTTGGGGGCGTCCGCGGCGGCGACGGTGCCAAGCGGTCCTTGCAGACTATCGCTGACGTCGATGCTCTCGTCGACGTACGTCACGGTCGCGTTGGTGAAGTCCACAGCGGCGGTCCCTGAGAAGTCGGTGGTTCCATTCTTCGTCTTACCGCCAGAAGAGTCGTAGTCGTAGTTCTGCAACGATGCGGTAGCCGTGTTCGTGCGGGCGGTCTTGTCAGGCAGGCTGCCGCTGTAGGAGCACGTCAAGGTGTCTCCTGAGGCGAGCGTGAACGGGAAAGACTGACCGCAGTCGACCTGGGCGTTGATCGCGGGCGAGACAATGTCGGAGACGTTAGTGAGCTCAGCCGCTATCGGGGCCGGGTTGGCGACGGTGATCTCACCGTTCACCGCGAAGTCGCTGTTCTGCGAGGTCTTGTCGACCTTGACCGAATAGTTGACCGGGGCGTCTTTCCCGACCTCGAGCGTTACCTTGCTCTTGTCGGCGGACTTGTCGATGGTCCACTTGTAGGTCTTGGTGAAGGAGGTGCTCGCGTCCTTCTTGACGTTCAGGTCGTAGCAGTTGATCTGGACCGAGGCGCCGTCTGACTTGTCGAGCTCCTTGATGGTGGCCGTGTTCTCGACCTTCCTGGTGTCGCCGCAGGCAAACTTCCGCGAGTAAGTCTTGGAACCGTCGTCCGAGAAGGTCCACGGACTCCCAGCGCCTGCGTAGGTGTCATCGACGGTGATCGAGTCGTTCACCTTGATGATGTTCGCGTTGGCGAAGTCAACCGAGGCCGTGCCCGTGCCGTTCTTGACGTTGTTCGTGCCGTCGCTTACTGCCCTTGCGGTGTTGGTCCGCGTCGTGGCGTCAGGCAGGTCGGCGCTGTAGGTACAGTTCAGTGACTGGCCCGCGTTTAGATGTACAGGGAAGGTGCCGGGGCAATTGACGTTGGCCGTGATGCTCGGGGAAACCGTGTCGGTGACGTTGGTGACGTTGGTGGCGGCCGGGGCCGTAACCGTGATGGTGCCCGTCACCTTCCAGTCGCTGTCCGTGCCCTCGTCCTTGTTGACCGTAACGGTGTAGTCGGAGGTGCCGCTGTCGCCCGTGAAAAGATCCCAGGTGTCTGGCTTTACCGACTTGTCGATGGTCCAGTCATAGGTCCGCTTGAGGGACGTGTTCGCGGTCTTGGACACCTGCAACTCGAGGTCGTAGCAGAACGAAACGTGGCTGATCCCGTAGAGTTCCCCGTTGTTCGGGTTGACCGGCGGGTGCAGATCGGTGTCGGCCGTGTCCTCTTTCGGAGGATCGTAGACGTAGGAGTCTCCAGCATCTCCACCCTTGACGATTACGGCGTCGACGCCCATGTTCGAACTCCAGTCAAAATATTGTGATGTGGAGTTGGAGATCGTCACCGTGAGCAGGCCGTCATTGCTGGTGTAGGTGCCGTTGAATGGCCCGTTTACGTTGTCTACCTTTAGTTCGCGATAGGGCCCTCCGGAGATATCACTACAGTCTGGATTGCCCTGGATCAGCGTCGGCTGTATGCCGTCCCCTGAAGCTGCCCCAGGATCCGTAGGGTCGTTGGCCGCGCTAGCC
>DASSJP010000590.1:0-4642 GCA_035691165.1 Rubrobacter sp. | reverse complement strand
GTGCTCGCTATGATCGTGCCCGCCATGTTCCTCTCCCCCGTGCATAAGCGGCATCGAGGCGACGATCGAGAGCACCTTGTCCGGCTCCCGCTCGAGGTCGTGCTCGATCGACCGCCGCTCGGCGGTGAGTTCGGGATCGGTGCGCACCTCCTCGAACGATTCAGCAGTGTCTCCGGTCGCGGTTCCCGAGACCGAGAACGCGCCGAGGACGTAGACGTGATCGGGGGTGCGATGCTCGAGACGCACCTCCCCGGGCGTGTCGAACAGCACGTCGACAACCGCCCGCTCCGATGGCGAGAGCAGCACCTCCTCGACAAACATCTCGCGCTCGCAGCGGCCGCTGTCACCCCCTATAAGCTTCATGCGCGCTCCAGAGAGCGCGAAGTTGAAGATCCGCGTGTTCGCCGTGTTCACGAGGTAGAGACGTACGACCTCTCCTACAGCCGCTTCACTAGAGAACTCGTTCTCGCCGCCTACCAGCATCACGTTCCCAAACCGGCCCATCGCGGTGAAGGTTGGTCCCGAGCGCCTGAAGGACGCCACCTTTCCGTCTTCGATGAGCACGTCGTCCAAGGTGATGGTTACGTGCCGGTCGGCGGCGGGCCAGTAAGAAGGGTCGGAAGGCTCGACCACGATAGGGGCGTAGAGTCCCATCTCCTGGGCGAAGTCTTCCCGGAAGTGCGGATGATACCAGTAGAGGCCGGGATCCGGAAACTGGAGCTTGTAAGTGAACGTTCCTCCGGGAGGGATCAGCGCCTGTGTCTCTTCCGGTACACCGTCGTAACGGTTCTCCAGCCTGAGGCCGTGCCAGTGCACTGTCGTCTCGATGTCACCGTCGTTGGTCACAACCACGGTGATCTCTGAGCCCTGATCTACGTGCAGAGTTGGACCTGGGATCGATCCATTGTAGCCGAGCATGCGCACCACGGCATCGCCGATGCGCTTGCGCACAGGTTGGATGCGCACATCGACGCTATCGCCGTCGTGAAGGCGGACGACGCTTGGGCTCGACGCCTCCGGGAGTCCTGCAGTTTCGGTCGTGAACGCGTCCTGATTTTCCACAGCCTCTCCTTTCATTGTCTTGGCTAGGTAGGCGGTCGTTTCTTGGTCTGCTCGAGAAACACAACTCTCCTCCTGGCCTCATTCGGGTTCACCGATTTTGCTTGATCAGCCGCTTCGGTTTGGCCGCGATCACCGGAGCCGCCAGGCTCAACCCGGCTCTTACAGCGGAGATGGCACCGGGGTGGTCGTAGTCCATGCCCCCGAAGGGGGGATGCGGATCGTAGCCGAGTGAGCGCTGCACACGTCGTGCGGTCTCCTCATCGGTCAGCCTCGCTGCCAGATGCAACGCCATGTCGATCCCAGCAGAGACGCCAGCCGAGGAGATGAACTTGCCGTCCTCGACCCACCTCTTGCGAACGTACTTCGCCCCAAACTGCTCCATGATCTTGTAGTAGACCCAGTGGGTGGTTGCTTGCCTACCCTCAAGCAGCCCAACTGAGGCCAGGATGAGCGCACCCGTGCAGATCGACCCGGCTACCTCGGCAGTTTCTGCTGCCGAACGCACGTAGCTTCGGACCGCCTCGTTGCTCATGGTCTTGAACGTGGCCGTGCGGTCGCCCGGCACGAGCAGTACAGAAGGATGGGGCACCTCTGCGAAGGTGTGGGTGGGGATCACCTTTACGTGTAGATCGGTGTCCACAGGCTCCGCGTTTTCTCCAACTACCACCGTCCGGTATTGTGGGGCGAGCTCACTTAAGCCTGCTAAGACCTGGAGCGGTCCTGCCAGGTCGAAGAGTGTAAGTCCCGGGTACAGGACGAAAGCTATGGTCTTCTGGTCCAGGTCTTCTGCTGTCATTCGGGCTCCTCTCATTCCCTGGACATGGCATGACGATGGCCTCGAGCGATTTCAATCGAACAACTTCTGGTAGAGATCCGGGCGCCCAGCGAGCGCTGTCTCCAGATCCGCCCGGTGCTTGCCCAACGTATCCCCGAGCCCGTCGCCGTTCGCCTCGCTCCAATCGATGCCTCCGAAAGGCGGCTCGGGATCGTACTCGATTATGTACTGTGCACGCTTGGCCGCTGCCTCACCTCTCAGCTTGGCAACCAGCTCTAGCATCGTGTCGATCCCGCTTGACACTCCTTGCATGGTCAGGAACTTGCCGTCCTCAACCGAATAGTTCTGGACATAGTCGACCCCGAGCTTCTTGAGCAGCCCGGCATAGGCCGGGTGGGTGGTTGCCTTTCGTCCCTCGAGCAGGCCAGCCGCTGCCAGGACGAAGGATCCGGTGGACACGGAGCTGACTAGCTCGGCTGAGTGCTCTGCGAAGCGCAGGTAGTTCATGAGCCTCTCGTTGCCCATGGCTTCGAGGGAGGCTATACCCCCGCCAGGGACGATTATGGCGAAGGGATCTGGCACCTCCTCGAACCTCTTTTCGGGTATGAGGGTCATCGGGGTGTCGGTGTCCATGGCCTCCTTGCGCTCCCCGACGGTAACGGTCCGGTAGTTGGTGCCCCTGTCGAGGACGGTCTGTGTCACGACGAAATCGAGCAGAGCCACCCCCGGGTAGGTGACAATGGCTATGGTCTTGTTCTTATTTTCTGTTGCCAAATCGACTCAACTCCTTACCTCGGGAGGGACGGGAATAGCTCACCTGATCGCGAAGGTAGGAAAAGGTCCGGTAAGTTATCTCCTCCTGTCCTCCTTCAACCCACACTACCGAACGGTAGAACAAACGACTTATCCTCCGAGGACAGAGAGCGCCCAAGTGCAGGCCTCTTCACAGCGCCTACATGCCTCGGCGCAGGCGCTACACGACTGGATGAGTCGAAGCATGCCTCTATGCATTCCATCAAGGCTTCGACGTCAACGGCTGCCGTGCCTTGGTGGGTGTCGAACATCTCCCTAAGTTGGATCATAAGGATTCCTCCTTCCTCCAGCTTTCCCGCATGTCAGTGTACAGGCGGGACGATGATAATAGAAGGCACTTGAGACAGATTACTGGCCTCCCACGTAAGAGGAAGGGCCGGGAACTGAACCCCGGCTCACGGTCTTCTACGCCTACTCCGACTTAGTGTGCCTAACAAAACCATTGGCTATGACGAGTATCCGGCTTATATTGGCTAACTGTGGAGAGCCGACGAGCGGACTTAAGAACCGCTGACCTAACCTGATTGCGAGTTTGCTCCCCTAAGTTGTAGCCCGTCCTAGTGTGTCCGGTAATTCCGCTTGTCTACGCTGTTTTCACAAGCGCGCTGTTGCGGTGTCGCTCAGTTTCCAAGCTTGATTGCCTTCGAAGCACCTAGCACCCGACCAGAGCCGTCCTCTGCCCGCACGCCGACGTAAGGTTCGTCTGTGCGGATCGCCATTGCCGTCTCAAAGCCGCTCCAGGGGACGGCCCCCACGGGCTCTAGCCTGTCTGGCCCTGACCCGGCTAGCACCCGCCAGGTGGCGACCTCCGTGGCCCCGTTCCAGCTGGCGTAGATGTTCACTTTGCCTCCTTTACCCTTCTCGGCCGCGATGGCTGGGTCTTCGGCCGGGTGCCCACTCCACACCTGGCGGAAAGCCCGGTAAGACTGGTTCTCGCCCGCGAACTTTAGGTCGAAGAGCAACTTGCCATCTTTGCTGTACTCGGAGGTGAACGGTTCTGTTCCCCAACCGACGAAGACGTTGGAGTTGGGGAGCACCTGTAAATTGCCCTGGGACGTGGCGAGCGGCTTCCCGGGATGGGTGTACTCCCTTAGCAGGGTGGCCTTCATCGCGTCCTCGTCGAGCTCTACCACTATCCCACGGGACTGGTCGTGCACCTCCGGTGGGGCGCCGTTGTCGAAGATGGTGATGGTGCCGTCTTCCTGGCGCCTAGCGTCGTGCTGGGAGACGGTCCTTGTGCCCTCTCCCATCTCGAAGTCGCTCTTCTTGCCGCCCAGTCGCCACAGGATCTCGCCGCTCTCGCGATCCACCTTGTAGACGGCGTAGGTTCCCTTGGCATCGATGAGGAAGTTGCCGTCCGGCTCTACCTCTATGGAGTTGATGTGGAAGTAGTCGAGGGGCTCGTCGGGATCTTCGGGCGGAGGGCGGTACGACTCTTCGACGCCGACGTGCTCCAGGCTGTGCCACTCGAAGAGCACCTCCCCGGTTTCCAGGTCGAGTTCCTGGGCGATCCCGCCCCACACCGGAGCATCCTTCGGGCCACCTATCGGGGAGAGGTCCGTGCTCGTCTCGGTGTAGGCTGTCAGGAGCGCGGTATCCTCAGGAGTGATGGAGAACTCGTGCAGGTCGCCGCGGTATCCGGCGCCCGCCCTGACGCGGCGCACCTCGCGGTAAGTGGAGTCGAAGATGACGTACTCACCTACGCCGTGCCCAGCCACGATTCCTCCCTGCCACCAGGTCAAGACCGGCTCACCCTTGTAGGTCTGCACCTTGAAGTCAGTGGCGTACCTGTCCTTGGCGAACCAGACGAGGCGCCCCTGGTTGTCCAGGATCATTGGGCCGTCCTGCCCCTCGCCCTTCTTCGCGGCCAAGAACACGTAGCCGGGCGCCACCCTGTCGGAGGCCCGCACGTTCACCCCGACGATGGGCGGCTTGAGATCGGGGCGCGAGCGGAAGCTTTGCGTAGACCCCGATTGCCCGGAGGAGGAGATC
>DASSJP010000589.1:0-7487 GCA_035691165.1 Rubrobacter sp. | reverse complement strand
GGGATCGGAGAATATACCCATCAGGTAGTCAACGTCCGACATATCCATGCGGCGGAGGAACATCCGCTCCGTCTCTAGGACCCTGTCTTTCATTCACCTTCCGGCGCGTAGATTCGGCGGAGTACAGGGCTCTCAAACACTGTGACGCGAGTAGGAGGGGCTTCTCAGCGGCTCGCTCGAGCTTGTAAACGTAGGATGTTGCACCCCCTGTTGTTGTGAAGACATTTCGTTCACGAGGTTTCTAGATCTTACTTGGAGACGGAAGTACCTGCTCAAGGACCGCGCTCGGTTTGGTATCGTAACTGTCCTAGCAATTCTTCCACTTCCTCACGACTGTAGAGGCGCCAGTAAGACCCTTCGCTTTCTAGAAGTCGCTCTCCGACCGCGAGCATGTACTCCCGATCGTAATAGGGATTAGCGTTCATGTTCTCTAGCGGTTCGTTCAGCTCGCAGGCGGCGGGCACCAGAACCTCCAGCACCCTGCCGTTGGAACTTGCGATGTCCTCGTAGCGCAATACGTTGCCCACCGGTAGCTCCCTGAGATAGCGTTCGAAGCGGAGACTGAGCGCGCGTAGCTGCCGATCTATCCTTTGCTCTACGGGAGCTCGCGCTCGGGCAAGGGCTCGGCGCTCCGCTTCCAGTCGCGCCAGCTCCTCGTCGTACATACGGGAGGGACGAGTGCGTTTTCGGCCTTTGCGTTCCGCGGACCGCAGCAAGCTACGCCTGGAGCCCATGAGGGCCAATGGGTTGCGTACGATCGCGTAGCATCTGAAGCGCTTGGCCAGCGAGGGGAGCAAAGCGGTGAACAGGCCGGGTTGTTTGATCACCAATGAAAAATCGGCCCGAAGATCCTTGCCCGTCTCTATCTTACCTTTATCCGCGACCCGGTCGCGTACGTCGCCGACCATTCCTTTGGTGTTGTCGGGGACGACTCCGCCCACGTGTTTGCTAATCGCGGTTCCCCGCCTGAGCGCCCTCATGCGCATCCTATGATAGTACCGTTCGATCTCGTCGCAGATGGCCTCGGTGTCGGGCATGAGATGAGCAAACTTGCCCGGAGGTATGGGCTCGCTAAGGGCCAGGGTATTTGGCAGCTTGTTGAGCAGGTGACAGACAAGGGTTGTGCCGCTGCGCCCGGGACCCGTGAGCACAATGTCTCGCTGGTGCATCTTTCTTCGCCTCCCTTCGACCCTTTTTGACCGATTAGACATCGGTGCTGCTACTGCGCGGCAGATGTCCCCAGTATACTAGTGAACTTGACTCTCTAAATGAAGAATATAGTCACCTAGCCCCCACGAAATGGGACCAGGGTCCTATTCTCATGGGACCAGGGTCCCATGAGATGCCCACCTCCGCTATCCTGTATGCCAGCCCTGAGTCTAGAGAGCCGTCTCGCCGTCGGTTTTGGCCTCGATCTGCGCCGTGTCCTCCGGCGACAGCCAGGCGGATAAGCCCCACGCTTTGCCGCGAGTCACAGGCCTCTCGAACTCACTGCTCAGGCAGTCCATGAAGACCTCGTCGTGCAGCCTCCCGCCCATCATGCGGCATTGCCTCCGCCTGCCGAACTCCCTGAAGCCTGCCTTCTCATAGGCTCTGATGCCGGCGGGATTGAACTCGAAGACCGTCAGCATGACGTTGTGGAGGCCGAGGGCTGTAAAAGCGAAGTCGAGCATCAGACTAGTGGTCTCGCTACCGTAGCCCTTGCCGCGGCACTCGGGCTCGCCGATCATGATCCCGAACGTGGCACTTCGGTTGCGGTAATCGATCTCGTGCAATCCCGTATTGCCTATCGGACGTAGGGTCTCCCGCTCATAGATCGTAAACGGCACGTCGTCTTCCGTCTTCGACTGCCGGTCGTACCAGTCCTGTTCTTTCTCGCTCGTCATGGGGAGCGGCGCGATCCCCAGCGTGCGCATAGTTCCGAGATCGTTGATCCAACGTTGATATAGTGGCAGAAGGTCCCGGCGCAAAGGCCCGAGCGCCACCAGCTCGCCTACGACGTTCAGGATCGGCTCCTTGTTATTCGGACTTGTCACGGACGTCGCCCACCTCCCTAACTTCCTGATCGCTGACTGCTGACTGCTGACTGCTATCAAGCGCAGTCTTCTCGTTGGTGGAGAGGAGGAGGGCCAGGAAGACGAAGGGCTCGAACCAGATGACGTAAGTGTAGAACCAGTAGTTGACGGTGAGCTGGAAGGCTATGACGATGGCGGCGGAGAGGGCAGCCAGCCGGCGCAGCGTCTTCTTGCGTGGCACGAAGGCGACGAGTATTGTGAGGAAGATCGCGAACGCCGTCAGCGGTCGTTGCAGGAATGCGAGATCCGGGACCTGGGAGAAGATGGTCCAGGGGCTGACCCTGTCGCCCTGGAAGGCCAGGGTCTTCTGGTAGAAGAGCCTGAAGACCTCGACGGGGTGCCCGTCGAGCAGGATGACCCAGAACGCGAGCAGGAAGACGCCTGCACCACCGAGAACGAAATCTATTATGGGTTTGCGCTTGCGTCCTTCGTACATGATCCAAAGTGGCCCGAGGACGACAGGGTAGAGCTTGACGGCGAACCCTGCGGCTATGCTGGCTCCTCGGGCGATGGGGGAGGCGGCCGCCGCGAGCCCTATGGCCGAGACGGCTGCGACTATGACGTCGTTGGTGTTGTTGTTGGTCGAGTAAATGGTGTAGGGGAAGGCAGCCCAGGCGAAGATCAGGGCCGCGGCCCCCTTCGGGCCTGAGAGCCTGTATCCCGCGATGAAGAGCGCCATCGCGCCGGCGACGAAGGAGAAGAGCGTGAGGGCGTGCGCCGCGGGAAGAAAGTCCCACTCCCCCGAGAAGCCGAACATGAGTACGAACGGTACGTAGAGCAGGTAGTTGAGCGGGCCGTACGTGTCGCCGGTCCCCACGTCGGGGGACATGTGGCCGTAGGGTATGGTTCCGTCCAGGATACGGTCAGCGCCAACGACCCCGGCGTAGCCGACGTCTATGACGCGGGAGTCTACGTTGAGGCCTAGGACGAGGCCGCCAGCAAGGCCCGCGAGGACCATAAGGAGCCAGGTCGGGAGGTTGCTCGTCTTCTCGACCCTCTCGCCTATCCCGAAGCCCATGAGCAGGGTACGCACGAGGAGATAGATGAGGGGCGGGTACCACAGGATGACGGCCTCGTAGACGATCCCCTGCCTGAAGAAACCGTGCGAGACGAGGAACCCGAGCATGGCCACGATATCCAGGTTGCGCAAGGAGAGCAGCCTGTCAGTGCGCCAGAAAGCCGCTGCGAAGGCGAGAGCCAGCGGCAACCACACCCACCAGTAGTTCGTCTGCTTGCCGTAGGCGCCTGGAATGCCGCGGGCCATGTTCCAGCCGACCTGATCCCCCGTGTACACGTAGTTCAGTACCCAGGTCGAATCGTCGA
The DNA here is from genome assembly GCA_035691165.1 of Rubrobacter sp. GTDB lineage: Bacteria > Actinomycetota > Rubrobacteria > Rubrobacterales > Rubrobacteraceae > Rubrobacter_D. The sequence goes on along the minus strand of DASSJP010000589.1, from coordinate 4,089 downwards.
CCCCGACGGTTGCGACCTCCTTGCCCTCGTCCGTCGGCCTGCCGCCGACCGCTCCGGTCTCGTCTACGTAGAAGCGGACCGTCCACTGGCCAGCTTCGTATTTGGCCCCCGTGCTGTATGGCCCGTGCTTTAACATCTCGTCCCTGACCTCAGGGGAAGCTGCGGCGAGCTTGATCGCTTTCTGTTTCGAGAGCTCGGGGTATTCGATCTCATCAGCCTCCTGCGAGACCTTGACCTCACTTACCTTTCCAGAATCGTCGGCGACCTTGAAACGGGCTACAACCTCTCCCGAGGTCTGCTCCGTGAGAAGGACCAGCCAGACATCATGCCTGCTCTCGTAGCTGGCCGTGGTCTCGACGGTCGGTTTGGAGTAGTACTCGTCCAGCTTCGGGATGAAGCTGGCTTTCTCGAGGACATCCTGTTTGTCTGTCTGGGAGCCCTGCGTGAAGCCCACCGTGCATAGAAGCAGCGGTAGCAGGACCGTCACCAGTAATGCCGTACGCTTCACCGCGTGCTCTTCGTATTCGGCAGGAGGAGCATCAGGACCCAGAGGACGGCGAGGAGCAGGTTGCGGGCGAAGAGCAGATCAGGCCCGGGGTAGCGGACCTCGAGCAGGTCGCCGTAGTGGATTGGGAAGACCTGCGTCGTGGCGAAGCAGGCGGTGATGAAGAGCGTCGAGACGCCGAGTCCTGACGCGCCGCCTGCGCTCAGTGGGACGAGCGGGAGAATCCAGATCATGTACTGCGGTGAAAGGACTTTGGAGCCGAGCATGAACGCAAGTATAAGCGCAGCGGCATACCGTGGAAATGCTTCTCCCCCGAGGCTCCCTGAGCGACGATACTCCCTGTACATCACGAACCCCGTAACAGCGAGCAGGATGATCGTAATGAGTGGGCTGAGGGAAGTCGCGAGCCCGACGCCGTACCCCCGTACCTCGAAGGCACCGTACTCGAAGGCGACGCCGTGGACCCATCCACGCTCCATCAGCACCGAAGCCGCGAGGCTCTCGACCTGCAGACCCCGGTTAGCCTGGTAGGCAAAGCTCGCCAGAATTCCGCCGCCCCCGACCAGGAGGAAGGGTGCGAAAAAGAGCGCGACCACAGCGAAGAAGATCGTAAAGCCACGTGCGGCACCCTTGCGAACGAGCGGCAGGGTTGCGAGGGCGGGGACGAGCTTGGCCGCGGCGCCAACGCCGAGAGAGGCGTAGGCGAGGATTAGGTAGCGTCCGCCCAGCGTTGCGCACAGGGCGGCGAGCGCGAGCGTGAGCGCCACGACCGCGTCGTAGCGGGTTACGGCCACGGGGTAGAGAAGGAGCCCTGACGCCGCGAACGTCCCGGCTGGCAGGAGCCAGGTATGGGGCCCGTGCAGCCTGCGGGCGGTGAGCGCTGTCAGCAGGAGCGTTGCAGCGAGCACGATCGCCATCTCGGCGCTGAAGATGTCTATGTAGCAAGCCCTATCCGCGCTGAAGACGGCAGGTGGTACGAAGGCAGGGAGGCTGCCAGGTGGGTACTCGATAAAGAAGTCCCTGTAGGGGACCAGGCCGCGCAAAATCCCTTCTCCCGCGTTGCGGTAGATAGAGAGGTCGTTGGACCCCTCTCTCAGGTCGGGCGCCAGCCCTGCGGAGAGGGAGAGCAGTCCGAGGCACATTAAGGCTCCGAGCAGAATCAGTGGTGCCCAGAAAAGAAGCGCGTCCCGCCGGGTGAAGTGGTTCCTCTGGGGTCTTTCCCGGATTACGAGGAGCCCTCCAGCTCCTGGCCGAAGAGTTCTGCGAGGGGTTCGAGGCCTTCGGGCGCGCCGGTGACGAGCAGCGAGTCCCCGCCCCGCAGCTCGTACGTGTCGCGGGGCCTGTAGGTCCAGCGCCCGCCCCTGTTCACGGCGAGGGCGTACATCCCCGTCTCGGTTTCAATCCTCAGGGACCCGAGTGTCTTGCCGTCGGCAGGGGAGCCAGGGGAGACTGTGAGCTTGAGGACGATCTCGTCTGACTCGCCGATGGCGACGGAGAGGACGGGGTGGACCTCCTCGCCCTTCTCGACAACCCACACCATCTCCATCGCGCAGTCGGCGATGGTCTCCGAGGCGGTGGCGAGGTGAAGGAGGCCCCTGAGGCGCGAAGAGTCCTCCACGTGGCAGGCGGCGAGAAGGACCCAGCGCTCGAGGCGGTAGCGCATCTCGTCCATCTCGTCCTCGATGGCGACGACCTCGCGGGCGAGACCGGCATCATAGTAGAGCAGGGCCGAGTAAGCGAGCCCGACGGCGACCTCGGAGAAGTTCTTCATCTCGATCAGGATATCCACAGCACGGTCTATCTCCGAGAGCTCGCCCGGAGTCGGCGGGGGCTCCGGAGCTTCCGCCAGCGGGCGGGCGCCAGCCAGCTCCCTGACCTCGGCGACGCCCTCTGGCGGACCTTGCAGGAAGAGTACGTCGCCGGCTCTGAGGACGTCCTCATGCTCGGGGTCGAAGTTCCACTCGTCTTCGGAGCGGAGGGCGATGGGGCGCATCCCTGTCTCCACAGGCAGGTCCACATCTCCCAAAGATCGGCCGTCGAGGGCACTGTCCGCATGCACGCGGACACGGGAGGGTATTTCCTCGGCCTCGGGGATGTCGTGCAGTAGCTCGGGTGGGATACCGAGGCGCTTCACCACGATCTTGGCGATATCGTTGGCCGCGTTGCCTATCTTCTCGATGTCCTGGACGACCTGGAGGATGCCGGCCATCTGCTCGGAGTCCGCGGGGCTCCTGGCGGCAAGAATAGCCAGGGTACGCATGTCGAAGACGAGGTCGTTCAGGCGCTCCTCCAGGCGGAACACCTCCTCTGAGAGGTCCTCGGAGTTGTAGAAGATGGCCGTATAGGAGAGGTCTACCATCAGCTCCGAGGTGTTCTTGGCCTCGATGAGCATCTCCTTCAGGTTCCGCGGTCGCATTTCGCGCATATCCTTACCCCGTCAATCCGAAAACGATCAAAGCAATTATAAGGCTCATAAAGCCGAGCAGGTCCACCGCCGCCGTGATGATCGGGATGCCGTACGTGTCGGGGTCGAGCCCGAGGCGGTAACTGACGGTCGAGCCGTAGTAGGCCGCAAGGACCGCCGTCGTCGTGGCGATGAGACCCGCCAGCGCGCTGACCCCGATCATCACCAGGAGACCGGGGCTCGCTCCTCTCGGGAATAGCGCCACCGCTATGAGGTGCGAGGCTCCCCCGATGAACACGTACACCCCTGTGGCGAAGATATACGTCAGCGTGAAGTCCCTGAAGGCCGCGAATTGCGGTATCCCACGCGGCGCTATGAGGCCGAGATGGACCTTCGATGAGAGGCGGCTGGAGAGGATGCCGCCCAGGGCGCCGCCCTCCTGCAAGAATGCGGGAAGAAGGATGCTCAGGGCGAGGAGCGTCGTGAACTGCTCCTCGCGATTTTGCAGGGCGACGCCGACCAGAATGGTCACGGTTCCCGTGAGGGCCAGGATCGGGAACGACTCGGCAAGGATGCGCCTGAGGTTCGCGAAGCGTGGCCTTAGGCCGAAGTACGCCGCAGCCGCGGCGGCCAGGGCAAGCGTGACCCCGAAGACGGCAGAGAAGATCGGGATGCCTATGAGGTAGGTCGCGAGCACCAGGGCTGGGAGCGTCAGGATGTCGCCCGCGGCGGTGAGCATCGGCGCCGCGATGTTGTCCATATCCCAGCCACGGGTGACGGAGAGGCGGGCGACGAGGACGGTGATCCCCAGCAGCAGCACTCCGGCGATGATCCCACCCGCCGTGGATATGACGACGTAGTCGATGATCGATAGCTCCGTCCTGACGCCGAGGATGCCGCACAGGACTCGTGCCAGGATTGCGAGGAACACACCGGAGACGAGCGAGAGAACTGCGGCGGCCTGCACGTTCTCGGCTAAATCGCCGCGGCGAAGGTTGAAGCTGATGAGGCCGGTCTGGATCGAGGTCGAGAGCCTGCTGCCCATCGCACCGAAGATGGCCCCGCGCATCCCTATGGCCGCGGGGATGAGGACGGCGAGCCCGACGAGCTCGTCGAGGATGCCAGAGATGCCCGCGAGCACGATGCCAGCGATGAGCTCCCCCGCCGAGGAGAGGAAGAG
>DASSJP010000588.1:0-3476 GCA_035691165.1 Rubrobacter sp. | reverse complement strand
ACCACGAATCCCTGCGGTGGCATGAGCTTCTGCCAATCTACGGCCACGCCCTCTTTGGCCCACTCCCTTGCCCACGCCATCAACACCTCTTTGGGAGCAGGCTTGCGCCCACCGCGCTTCTGTCCGGAGTGCGGGGCTGCCCCGGAGAAGGTCGACGAGCACTGTCCCCCGCCCCGCAAGCGCCGCCTTGCAGAGGGCGAGGGTGAAACCGTCACCCTACCTCCGGCCTCGGGTGCCTCCGAGCTGTTCGATGGTGCCCTCGAACGGTTCCGAGCGGACATTACCCATCTGCCTCATCGCAGGGAGGATCTGCGAGGCGAGCGTTTCTCTGTCCGCAGAGAGTGGGTCACCGGCTTTGAGGTTTCAAGTGGGAAGACTCCGGTCATGCGCCGGTACTTGAGAGAAGCTACGGATACTGATTCCTGGCTCATCTTCTTCGAGGAGCGCGGCGTGGACCCGAAGGTGGAGTCCTTCGACGAGCCGGCGGACGCCGTCATCACCCCCGCCGGAGCGGCTCCCGTACCACCGGAGCCGCTTACAAGGCTGGTAGGCCCTACGCGCTTGCGAGAGATCCAATCGAGTCACTGATCGTGGCACTCCACCCAGCACCCGAGGAGATAGACCGGGAGCGGCTGGACCGGGCGGTGCAAGAGCAGCGTAAGAAGACCGGTCAGCTCGCCACCCTGGTGCGTGGGGGCAAGCTTCGGACTGGACCGACTAGTGATCCTGCTGGTCTCCCAACCACGGGATGGTTGGGAGCGAGAGTTCGCAGAGATCACCCGCCGCGAAGCTGCCAGGTTGCGCGTCCCCGACCCGGAGGATGGGTGAGCGGATCATCCGCTACGTGCCCCAGCCGGAGAACTCCCTGCCCCTCGAAGTGGAAGACGTCGCGCATGCCGTGCTCTACGCCGTCGAGCAGCCCGAACGGGTAAGCGTCAACGAGATCGTGGTCCGCCCCACCGAGCAGCCGAAATAGCATCTCAGCAAGCTCCGGCTTTGCCTCCGCTTGTCAGCATTTCAGCACGCCGCCTGACGGCGGCTTTCAGCCTTCAGCCGAGTGGCAGGCGGCGTGCGGGGCTCTCGTGAGGATGAAGCTGACAGCGAGGGCCGAAGCGTGCTGAGAGGCGCCAAAGGCGTCGTGCTGACCAGCTTTATTCGTCCTTGCCGATCCAGTACGTAAAACCGAAGAAGGAAGAGTAGATGGTGATAATGAGAAAGAACCCTGCGAAGAAATGGAAGATCCCGACGGCGGTCGCGCCACCGTTACCATCCTGCAGGAGAAGCGCCAGCTCCGTCATTTCGACCCTCCTTCCGTCAGAGGCTCGGTCGGGCAGCCCTCGCTCACGAGACTCTGGTCCAGCTTCACACACCCGTTGATGAGATATGCGGGGTTGTTGTCGACCCGTCGCGCGGTCTCGCGCGTGTAGCCCATCGTCACCATGGTGAGCACGACGGTGACGGCGCAGGCCATCAGCGCGAACTGGCTCCACCGGCTCGCCCTGCCCCAGTAGAAGCCCGTCGCCGTCGCCCTCAGGTACAGGGCGATAACGAAGAAGCCGACGAGCATCAGCCCGATCAGGCCGATGTACTTCCATGGATACATGCTTCCAAGCGGTATCTTCGTCGCCTCCCCCTGCCCGAAGACAAGCCCGATCTGGGGTATGAGGTTGGCGTTGGCCGGGATCAGGTTGAGCACCGTGAACAGCGCGGTGAAGCCGAGGGCGCCGACGGAGAGCTTGCGCAATGTCTCCATCGGTTTTATGGAGAAGCGCAGTTTGTGAACGAAGTAGGCCGTGGATGCGATGCTCATGACCGCGATCCAGATGACAAGCAGATTGAAGACCCAGGACTTGTCGCCGAGCATGATGGTATTGAACGAGTCAGGCGCGCTCTCGCGGATGCCCTTCAGGTACCCGTAGCCAATGACCGGCTGCATGATCAGGAACCCGAAGCCCCAGATGAGGCCGTAGTGTCCCATCCAGTCGTAGTACTCCCTGTCGTCCTCCCGCGTGGTCCTCAGGTAGCGCCACCCCGCCCAGCCTGCCACGAGGAACCCGACGTAGGAGAAGTTCCCGATAAAGCGGTGCATGTTGAGCGGTACCATCGTCTGGTTCAGGAAGCTGCGGGCAACCAGGTCGGCCTGTGACGTGACCTCGGCGGGCGTCAGCATGAATGAGGCCACAGCGTCGATCATGGTCATCGCCATAAGCCCCAAGAAGCCTGCGATGAACCCGAAGACTACGTGCAGGCTCTTGCGGTACGCGAGCTTGTCCCACACGTTGTACCAGGCGTAGACGATGATAATCTGGCCAAGGAACATGAACGCTTCGACCAAGAATACCCAGAAGAAGATGTTCTGCAGGATGGAGAAGAAGACCGGAAAAAGCGTCACGAGGGCGAGCACGAACGTGATCGCCAGGGCGGCGCCCGAGGCGAAAAGGAGCACCACGAAGCGCGCCAGGTTCCTCGCGAAGCGCTCGTAATTGGGCTGCTTGGTCACCAGTCCGAGATACTCGCTCGTGGCCGCTATCAGGACAGCACCGATGATGAAGGTCGCAAAGAGGATGTGCGACTGGACCAGAACGGCGATAACGACGTTCTTGCCGATTACCGGTACGTCAAGGTTGCCTATGGGCACCGTTCAGTCTCCTCTAGCTCGTTGGGAAGTTCATGATCCGGCTCACCGCCAGCAACATGTTAAGGACGACGACTATTACAACCATGATACCTATGACCGAGGCGAAGGGCCTGCTGACGGCATTGTGGTGCCGCGGGCTCCTGTCGAGCCAGGGGACGGCGAAGAGGAGGCCGATGAAGATCGTCGGCACAACGACGGCCCCGAAGGAGATCAGTGCGTATCCTGGGAAGAACATGAGCATCTGCTCGTAGAAGAAGAAGAACCACTCGGGCCTTGGCACGTAGGTGACCGTCGCCGTATTCGCAGGCTCGGTGAGCGGCGCAGGGGCGGCGTACGAGAGAATGACGCAGGCGATGAGTATGAAGGTGCTGACGTAGCCGTCCTTGAGCACCTGCCCTGGGAAGAACGCCATAGTCTCGTCCGGACGCTCGAATACGTTCTCTTCGGTGATTACCTCTTCTTCAACCGGTTTGGCCTTGCCAGTCGCCGGAGCGTACACCTTCAACACCTCTCTCTACTTTATGTCGCGTACCCCAATCGTACCAGTGGTACGTCCATCCTCTCGGTAAAAGCTGTTACTCCCCGTCCCTGTCTGCGCGGTCGCGGCGGCCCACGTACGGCTCCCCTTCTTCATCAGTCTCGTAGCCGGCGTACTCTTCCATGCGTTGCCGCTCGTGCAGCTTAGCGAGCCTGTCCGTGTACTCGAACTCGGCGCCGAACACCCCGTGACGCCTTAGCAGATACAGGTGCGCGCCGATCAACGGCGCTATGGTGGCGGGGAGCAGCCACACGTGTATGGCGAAAAAGCGTGAGAGCGTCGCTGGTCCCACAGCGTCAC
>DASSJP010000587.1:0-4344 GCA_035691165.1 Rubrobacter sp. | reverse complement strand
GGATCGTCGTGGTCTTGCCCGCGCCGTTCGGGCCAAGGAAGCCGAAGATCTCACCCGGCGCAACTTCGAGGTCCACGCCATCCACCGCGACGTTGTCCCCGAAGCGATAGACGAGCCCCTCCGCGCGTATCGCCGCGGGGCTCCATCCGGCACCCGCTTCTCTCTTCCCGTGACCGCCGCCCGGCAGTCCGCCCGTTTGGTCCAACCTCGACTTACTCACGCTCAACCTCCTCGAACGACAGGATCCCGCGCGGACTGCTATCCTCGGAGGCGCAGGCCCGGAGGTAGGCCCCACGCGGGATCTCTCTCTGGTTCTCACGGCCCCCGGCGGTGCGCCAACATCCCGCCAGGGGCCCACTCTACCTCCCTAACCCATTTCCGGCCCCATTCCCTCTTCGGAGTCGCCCCGTGCTATACTCCGTTTTGCTCGCTTGCGAAGTTAATTCATACAATATTAGCTTCGCAACGAAGTTAAATTCAGGATACGCGGAGGTAGAGAGGTTGTCAAGGGGTTCACTGGAAGACGGGCGCGAGGAGCTTCTGGGGGAGCTGGTGCGGGAGGTCAGGCGGTTGAACGGGCTTGGCGCGTCGTTCTTCCGGGCGGTGGCCGGGCGGGCCGGGATGAATGCGACGGATTTGCAGGTTGTGGACATCCTGGGCACAGCGGGGCCGACGACCGCTGGGCGGATCGCCGAGCTCACGGGGCTCACGACCGGGGCGACGGCACAGATGCTTGGCAGGCTGGAGAAAGATGGGCTCGTGCGCCGGGAGAGGGACCCCGACGACGGCCGTAGGGTCCTGGTGCGCCTCATCCCCGGCGGGAACGCGACGGGGAAGATCGGGCCGGCCTTCGATTCCGTGGGCCGGGCGTGGGAGGAGGTGGCCTCGCGCTACGACGAAGGGCAGCTCGCCCTCATCCTTGGGTTCCTCAAGGGCGCCAACTCGGCCACGCAGGAGGAGATATACCGGCTACGGCAGGCGCCGCCGGAGGCCTGGGGCGAGGAGCTCTCCGCCCCCCTGGAAGGCGTTAGGAGCGGCCGGCTGATCTTCTTCTCGCGGGCCTCCAGAATAGTCCTGCGCGCGGACGCGAGGATGGGCGAACTCTACAGGGCCAGCTTCGAGGGTCCCGCGCCCGACGTGAAGGCCGAAGGGGGGATCGTCACCGTCCGCTACCCGCGGCGCCTGTGGCCACTCGGCTCGGGGCGGCAAGGGGCGGAGGTCGCGCTAAGCGTGGCCGTCCCTTGGCGGATAGAGGTCAGTGGTGGGGCGTCCGAGGTAGTCGCGGAGCTGGGCGGCCTCGACCTCGCCGGGCTCGAGATCAGGGGAGGGATGAGCATGTTTCGGGTGGATCTCCCCGAACCCTCTGGGGTGGTCCCAGTGCGGATCTCCGGCGGGGCGTCGGAGATCCTGGTCCGGCGCCCCCCGGGGGTCGCCGCCCGCGTCCGCCTCAAAGGCTGGGCCTCGCAACTCAACTTCGACGATAGGAGCTACGGCAGCGTTGGCAGCGACGTGCGGCTCCAGAGCCCCGGCTACGAAGACGCTGCCAGGCGCTACGAGATCGAGGTCTCCGGCAGCGCCAGCGACGTCACCCTGACGACCACCGGCTGACGGCGGCCCGGACCCGCGGCCGTCCTATCGCTCCCGGCACGGAGCGGGAATCCTCGTTTATCGGCCTCGGGTTCCCGTCTATGGCCAACGCGCCCGATCATGTACCGGTTAGGTATCGATAACCCGCGTTGGACACCAAGACGCTACCCGTGTTCTAAATAATTCTGTTACCGGTGGGTAGCTCAACCGCTGTGCATATCGTCATCGTCTCCTTCAGGCTTCGGGGACGGTAACCGGGAGACGTAACGCGCGCTCGTTGGTAGGCTTACCGCCGTCCATAAGGCACGTAGGCGAGTCGGGACGCAGTGTGGCGGACCGGAAGGAGCGTTCGTGGAGCGGAGAGGATACCGTGGGTGATATCGCGACGTGGCAAAGGCGGGTCGAAGGATTCGTCCTCGACCGGATCGGTGGCACCCCGTCCAGGGTGCTGGAGGTAGGTTGCGGGGAGGGGAAGTTGGCCCGGGCTCTGGCGCGCGCGGGCCACTCGGTTACCGCGATCGATCCGCGGGCCCCCGAACGGGCCCCCGAACGGCGACCCGAAAGGACCCTGGGAAACCCGCACTTCCGGCGCGTGGGTATCGAGGATCTTTCCGATCCTGGCCCGTTCGACTACGTCGTGGCGATCCTGTCTCTGCACCACGTCGGGGACCTCGGCAAGGCCCTGGACAAGGTCGCCGGCTTACTCACGACCGGCGGCTCCCTTATCGTGGTCGAGTTCGCCTGGGAGCGGCTCGAAGGAGCCACGGCCGAGTGGGCCCTGGGGCGCCTTCCGGACGCCTCCCCCTCGGGGCATTCGTCGTGGCTCGAGCGCTACTGCGGGGGACAATTGCACGGGGACGAAGGTAGGCGCCGCGATCACGGGGACCACACGGAGCATACGGAAGCGCACTTCGCCGGGTGGGCCGAGGAAAGCTTCCACGACTCCCGGTCGATGCGGGGCGAACTCGAGCGCCGCTTCGTGGAGCGCCTCTTCGAGTGGGTGCCCTACCTCTACCCTGACCTCGACGACGGAGTGTCGGAGGCGGACGAGGGCACGGCCATAGAGGCCGGTACCATCAACGCCACCGGGTTCCGCTACGTCGGGTCCGTGGCCTGAATCTGCCCGGATCGGCGGCGTACCAGGCCGCGAACTTCGGAGATCACACCTTCCGAGCCTGTCTAAAAAGTCTGGCCGGCCCCAAAACGAAGGCGTTAGAAGCCTACGAAACGGGGCAAGGAGGGTTCATTTCGCTGCGGTATACAAGCGATTTTTTGCGCTCGAGACACCACCGAGCGACTCTTTAGACAGTCTCTCTCCGCACTCGCGTGAAACCCCAATCTCAAGATTGATTAAAGTAGACCAGGAAAGAAGTTCAATTTGACCAAGCCAAGAGGGGTTCTGCACTCATATACTTGGATTGGGTGTCTAAGAAGAAGCACTTCGCGATGCGTAGCGGCACTAAGGTTCTTCTCGAGATCGTCTGAGCCGCCCTGCTCCTGCTTGCTCTGCTCTCGGCTTTCGCTTCTGGAGCCGCCTGGTTCCCGCAGGACGGACAAGGTGTGGGACGGGGCCCAGACTGGGACTCGGGCATGGGCCAGGGTATAGGATCGCCCCCCATGATGGGCGGTTCATCAAGAGGCACCTTCAAGAAGAACGAGCCCTTCGACCGGCAGTTCATCGACCGCATGTTCCCACACCACGCCATGGCGATACTCTCGGCGCAGAACATGATCTCTGACTCCCGCAAGCCCGAACTGCGTGATCTGGCGGAGAACATAGTGGAGAGCCAGACAGAGCAGATCGAGCAGATGCGCGCCTGGCGCGAGGAGTGGTACGGCGACCCCGGCCCCGAGTACCCCTACCAAGAAGACGGCCGATGGGGGACGGCATGGGGTGGGACGATAACGGCATGATGGACGGTGATGCCGCCGACGCCATGTTCCTTCGGATGATCCCCCACCACCAGCAGGCCATACAGATGTCTCGCGTGGCTCTGGAGAGAGAGCCGAGCACCCTGAGACAAGGCAACTCGCGGAGCAGATCATCGCCGAGCAGTCAGCGGAGATCGAGGCGATGCGGGGCTATCCTCGGCCACGCGCCGGGCGTGTGCCTCGGCGTCGCCCGTGAGCATCACGAGCTCGCGCACCCCCGCCCCGCGCAGGGCCTTGACGGTCGCCTTCGCGTCCGCCCGCAGGGAGTCGGCGAGCCCGAAGACCGCCAGGGGGCCGTCGGCGCCGCCCAGGATGACCGGGGTCTCCCCAGCCCGTTCGATCGCCTCCAGCGCCTCGTCTGCCCCGTTGAGGGCTATCCCCCTCTCGGCGAACAGCCGGGGGCTCCCGATCAGGTAGCGCTCGCCGTCCACCTCGCCCTCGGTCCCCCTGCCTGCGACCTAACGGAAGCCGGAGACCGGGTGCAGTTCGGCCCCGTCCACGGCCGTCAGGATGGCGTGGGCCAGGGGGTGCTCAGGGCGGCGCTCCAGCGCCGCAGCCAGCGCCAAGACCTCCGCCTCCCCGCAGCCTCCAGCACCGCCCCACCCTTGACGAGGATCCCGCGCCTGGAGGCGGCCCCTATCCCGGAGACCACGCTCACGGGCGTTGAGATCACCAGGGCGCACGGGCACACTCCAACATTCGTTGATATGTTGTAAAGAGAATAGCGGGCTACGAAGCCACGGTCCATAAGCAGCAACTTCGGAGAACACCGTCAGGGCGAATTTCGCGGACGGCGAACGCACGCGGTAGCGGATAGATCCATCT
>DASSJP010000586.1:0-2548 GCA_035691165.1 Rubrobacter sp. | reverse complement strand
CCAAGCGATCGTCTGTGCGAAAATAGTGAGTCGGGACTATTGAAGTGACGTTCAGCGGTCCTGAGGTTCATTGGAAGACGTGGGAATATGGTAGCCAGCAGCGCACTTCTCAGGGAACGGGGCTTCGCCGAGGCCAAGCGGCTTTGCTACGCCGGCCTGGACTCGCCAACTCTGCTGCGCGAGGTGGCGGAGCGCTTGAGGCGGGTGGTACCGTTCGAGACGTACTGTGCCCAGTCCAACGATCCCCTGAGTGGACTTCTGACCTACGTGGGCCACGACGGGGTGCTAGGTGAGAAGGAGGTACGCCTCTTTCTCGAGCACGTCTACTTCGAGGAAGAGCTGGACGCGCAACGCAGGCTGGCACGGAGTCGGTTTCCGGTAGCACTACTCTCCGAAGTTACCGGTGGGAAGCTCGAGCGCGCCATGCGATGCCGGGAGATAACCGCCCCGATCGGGCTAGGGTACGAATTATTCAGTATTTGTAGCGTGGGCCAGGCGCAGTGGGGCGGTCTCGACCTGATGCGGGAAAGAGGCCGCCCCGACTTCGACACCCGCGAGGTGACATTGCTTCATCGGATCTTGCCGCACTTGAGTAGCGGCCTGAAGGCGGCGGTACTGGCCAGGCAGGCATCTGCCGAGCCCGAAGGCCAAAGCGCCCCTGGAGTACTGATCCTCGATGATCAGGGCCAGGTGGTCCAGTATACGGAGACGTCGGAGCGATGGTTGAGGGATCTCGCCGACCTCGGTCCCGGATGGCTTGAGGGCGACGGCCTCCCGGCTCCGGTGTGGATGGTTGTAGGCGCGCTGCGCAAGGCGCTAAAGCCCGAGTCGGACAGAGACGCAAACGGGGTTCCCTCCGTCCTGGTCCAGACACGTTCGGGGCGCTGGCTGACTTTTCATGGCGCACGGACAGAGCCGCTTCCGGGCCGTAGGAACGAGACGATGATCATTATCGAGCCGTCGAGGCCCCAGGAACTGGCGTGGCTACGGGTGTCCGCATACGGGTTGAGCGAGCGCGAACGGGCGGTCGTTGGCCTCGTCGTGCAGGGTGCTTCTACCCGAGAGATCTCCAGGTCGCTCTACATCTCCGAGTACACCGTCCAGGATCATCTTTCGAACATATTCGACAAGGTCGGAGTACGAGGCCGCCGCGCCCTCATAAAGCGTCTCTTCTTCGACAACCTCTATCCCGAGTTGCTAGGGTAAGAGTGCCTTGAGAAGAGATGCCGGCAGCGCATAGTAGGGAGGCTCACCCTCGGCGCCTGGTCACTCTCGCTGGGAGGGCCAATCTTCCCAGCGAGAGTGACCTACAGCGTTATTCAGATCGAAAGATCTGCAGCACGCTCGGGCAGACACTCGTGGTGCACAAGGTTTCCTTTGGAATCTCCTGAAGCCTGATGCCGTGGTCTGCTGGAGGTGCAGTCCTTCTGCAAACCGCTTTAATGGCGCAGGCTCTCAGCCCAAAGGCTGGACGCGACGCGCGTTCGGACCACGGTCGTTACGCCCGACTTCGTACTCGACCTCTCCGTTGGGAGAGAGTTCCGACGGGTCTCCCTGTACTTCAGAGTGATGGACGAAGAGGTCTTCGCCAGTTGGACGTACCAGGAAGCCGTAACCCTTCTCGGCGTCGAACCACTTGACGCGCCCCCGCTCGCGCTCGGGTTTTTCGGCCCCGTCCTCTGCCTGTCCATCCAGGGTAGCGGCGGACAGGCTGGAGTCGGCGGGCTGATCTGCATCCCTCGACTCTCCCCCGTCAGCCTCGAGCACAATGGAGTCTTCGGCGACCTTCACGACGACCGCCTCCACCCCGGACCAGTGCTCCTTCCAGATCGGATCCTCCGCGATGGAGGGATCGAGCCAGAGGCCCCAGCCGTCGCGTTCGCCGTGGTCGAGAACCCCTTCGAATACGCTCTCAGGCTCACGTGGCCCGCGCTCGCGCCTGTAGATGTCGTTGCGGGAGCGGAAGGACTGGACCGATGAGGCGCTTGTGCCGAGGGCGTCAGCGATCCAGTCGTCCGTCTTGCCTTCCTCCACCCACTCACGGATACGGTCCATGTGAGGCTTCAACGCTATGCGCTTTCTGGAGTCTGCCATGCTACCGCCTGCTCCTTCTTTGAACCCGTTCTGATAGATGCTGCGTTAATCGGTTGATAGACGAGTTATTGTTGATGATACCGTCCTGCATTCTACCATTTTCCGGGGCTTGCGGGCGGCCCTGTCAGGTCTCTTCCCCGTCTTCAGTTCCAGGGGAGTCTCCACGTCCACCTTCGGGCGGGGCAGGTTGCTTCTTCTTACCACCCTCCTCCCCGACGCCGGGAGCGTCCCCAGCCTGCGGGTCCTGCACCCTGGAGGACTCTTCGCCCTTGCCCGGGTCCCCGCCGGCAGTGCTGCGGGCGCCCCTGTTTCCTGGGCTCGGCTCCTGCTGATCCTCCTCGGCCGCCACTCCACCATGCACGACACCGCCCCCCGGTGGGACACCATCTTCGCCGGTCTCTTCGACGGAGGACTCCGCCGTCTCGCGCGGCGGTTCGGGGTAGTCGTCGAAGCC
>DASSJP010000585.1:0-3915 GCA_035691165.1 Rubrobacter sp. | reverse complement strand
AAAATCTCATAATTAGGATGGAGAGATGTACTTGAAGGACCGTTCTTCAGAAGTTGTCAAAGAGATCGAGGGTGTACTTCCTGGGGAGAGTGCGACGGCGCGGGCTGCGCACGAGTCGCTAAAGGGCGACCGCAGGGGATTTCGCAAGATCCTGCCCTTCCTCGGGCCTGCGTTCATCGCGGCGGTTGCGTACGTAGACCCGGGGAACTTCGCGACGAACATCTCGGGTGGTGCGCAGTTCGGGTATCTGCTTCTGTGGGTCATACTCGCATCCAACCTCATGGCCATGCTAATCCAGTCGATGTCTGCGAAGCTTGGGATCGCGACTGGCAAGAACTTGCCCGAGGTTTGCAGGGCGCGTTTTCCGAGGCCTGTGACGTTCCTGTTGTGGGTTCAGGCCGAGGTCATAGCGATGGCGACGGACCTGGCCGAGTTCATAGGTGCGGCCCTGGCTCTGAACCTGCTCTTCGGGATACCGTTGTTCCCTGCCGGGCTCCTGACGGCCGTCGGGGCTTTCGGGATACTCGAGTTGCAGCGGCGGGGCTTCAGGCCGCTTGAGGCGGTCATCACAGCCATGGTCGGGGTCATCGTCGTCGCCTTCGCCTTCCAGATGTTCTACGCCGAGCCCGAGGCTGACAGGATCCTCGCCGGGCTCTTCACGCCTGGGTTCGCCGGGACGGAGAGCGTATTGCTCGCTGCGGGAATCCTCGGTGCCACGGTCATGCCGCACGTCATCTACTTGCACTCGGCCCTCACGCAGCGCAGGATAATCGGCAAGACAGAAGAGGAGAAGCGGAAGATCTTCCGCTTCGAGCTGGTAGACGTGGTCATCGCCATGGCCATCGCTGGGACTATCAACGCGAGCATGCTCATTATGGCCGCCGCCCTCTTCCACGCCGGCGGGCTGACCGGCGTCGGTGATATAGACAAGGCCTTCGAGCAGTTGCGCGTCCTCGAAGGCAACACCCCGGCCATCCTCTTCGGGGTCGCCCTGCTTGCTTCCGGGCTGTCGAGCTCTTCCGTCGGTACATTGAGCGGTCAGGTCGTCATGCAGGGTTTCATAAACCGGCAGATACCACTTTTCTTGCGCCGCCTCATCACCATGTTGCCTGCTCTCATCATCCTCGCCGTCGGCCTCAATCCAAGCCGTTCTCTGGTCATAAGCCAGGTGGTGCTCTCCTTCGGCATCCCGTTCGCGCTCGTTCCGCTGCTCATCTTCTGCCGCAACAGGAACGTGATGGGAACGCTCGTCAACCACCGTCTCACCACGACGGTCGCCGGGGTCGTCGTCGCCCTCATCGTTTCGCTCAACGTCTTCCTTCTCTACCAGACCTTCTTCGGTGCATGATCTGAGTGGAGTTATGGTACTGATCGAGGGTCGAAGCTTTTTCACAGATCCGCTACGTGAACGGGGCGCTCGCCGGGAAGTTGCACGCGTCCCATGCGACGATGTTCACGTGGGGGTGAAGGGGCTCGGGGCTGCGCTGGTATTCGGGAAAAGGCCAGCCCTGCTCGACGTGGCGCTTGGATAATAGGCGAGCGTCCGGACAAACCGGACATAGTATTAGCTTGCCTCTGATTCTCCTTTCGACGCTCTGAGCGTACTTTGCTTCACGTACACCGGCTCGCAATATTCTTATCTACCTTCGCGTAGCTGTGTACCCGTGTGCCTGTAGCCGAAGAGAGTGCCGTAAGATAGGAGCAAACTTCATCGCAGGATACTGGGGTAAATGCTGCGAAGGGAGCTACACGGAGATGGAACGCGTTCTGCTGGTTGAGGATCACCGCTCGCTGAGGCAGGGACTTGCCCGGCTGCTGGAGTGGGATCCTACCTGGAGGTGGCTGGTCAGGCCGGTTCGCTGGCCGAGGCCCGGCCGTCTTGAACTCACAGAGGGTAGATGCCGCCCTGGTAGATCTCACCCTGCCAGATGGGGAGGGTGTGGAGCTCGTCCGCGAGCTCCGCACCTCGGACCCTCCAATCCCGGTACTGGCGCTGACCATAAGCCTCGAAGCCGCAAGTCACGAGAAGGCCATGCGAGCCGGGGCAAACGAGGTCCTGTCCAAAGCGGCGAGCATCAATGAGATCATTGGCGCGATAAAGCGTGTGGCTGGCCTCTGAGAGGGACTCTTCGCCTGAGCGAGTATAGAGGCCGCTGGTGAAAGTGGCTATCATTAAGTGAGATGAGATGCGTTCGCATCGAATGAAGTGGTAGGGAGGCGCAGACGAGGGTCCTGTTCGCCTTTGAGGATAGCTATCGGGCCATCGCGCAGACGATAGCCGAGGCAATCCTGTCCCTGCGCTCGCAAGCAGAGGTGGTGTTCGTGGAGCCGGTAATGCTCGGCCAGGAACTGGCGCGCCTGGAGCCTGGCCTTGTCATCTCAAGCCGGCCCGAGATCACCTCCCCGAAAACCCCGGCCGCTTGGGTGCAACTCTCTCCCCAGCCGAAGAACACCTCGAAGATCCGCATCGGTGATCGATGTCGAGAGATGGTGAACCCCTCGATGGACGAACTGCTCTCCGTCTTCGACGAGGCCGAGAGGCTCGCGGAGCGAGCCTGACAGGCTTGACGTCGTGCTTGTGTAGCGGAGACGCAAAGAATCCTGGGTGCCTGAGGTGCGTCGGCCAGGCCGGTTATCAGTGGGATGAGGACCCGGCGAGAAGGTGCAGCAGATGCCCGACTAGAAGGGCGGTCGCCCCGATGACGACCTGGATCCGTCGTTCTGTCGAGAGGTTCCTCAAGAGCAGCACCCCTAGCGCGGCGGCAATGCCCAACTCCGACGAGGTCGCGCACAGGTCAACGAACCCTGCCCCCTCTACCTCCCCCGCGTGCGGCCCGAACAAAGGGATGCCGACCGTGCGTGTCAGGGCGTACATGAGCACGACGGCGCAGTTGCCCACGACGCCTGAGAGCAGTACCTTCCGGGTGGGCCATCGCATAAGTACCGGAACGTACAGCACTTGGGCCACGGCGCACACGAGGAAGAAGGTGCCGTAGCCCCACCACTCCTCGAAGTGCTCGGGCATCACCCACAGGTGTGTGAGCGCGGCGACGAGCGAGAAGGCCGCCACCGCGTACAGGACCGGGTTGGACCGGCTTGCGGGATAGCTCACGCTCATGTGTATGTGGCTCCTCCTCGTACCCTCAGGCGACTACCGAACACGTGCCGGCGCGGCGCCGACGGGCTCGACGCCCGCATCTCCTGCCCTCAGCATCGTCAGAAGCGAGTAGGCCAGGAGGAGGCCGGCGAGCATCAACGTCACGTGGAAACCGAACTCGATATAAAGCAATCCCTGCAAATTGTCGCCGTTGTGGATGTGCAGGTTGTCGTGCGGCCACCAGGAGACCAGGAACCAGCCGATGGCGAGGTACATGGCCCACGCCCTCCACGGGGAACCGCCAACCGCCCGCCGCAAGGGGGCGAAGCCGAAGAGCAGGAACGAGACGCCAAGACCGAACGTCAACGCTTCGAAGGCGGCAAGGAAGATGAAGAAGGGGAACTGTCCTGCGGAGGGTTCCGGTCCGCCGGCAGCCGGAGGCCAGATGACGCGTCCGAGGGCCATCGCTGGGACGGCGAAGAGTGCTGTGATGATTGCTACTTTGATCCAGGGCTTCAAGACAAGCTCCTTCCATTCTTGGACGACTCGAACTTCGAAAGACTAGCTGGCGGCAAGCCCCCGACGCATCCCCCAAATGGGCTAAATTATCGTCACGTTTGCGTAGAATGTTGAGAAATTCCTTATCTGCCCATGATATTCAGGCACAATGGCTGACTGGGCGACTGCTATATACTGCCGCCGAGATGAGCGGAGCGAGGATATCCGGTGGCAAGGCCTCGAGGCTCGCGGCCTTCTCCTGGATCATCTACGATTTCTCCAACACCATCTTCTCCATTGCCGTCCTGTCCTTCTTCTTC
>DASSJP010000584.1:0-7609 GCA_035691165.1 Rubrobacter sp. | reverse complement strand
ATCGGCCCCCGCAGCTCAAGGCCATCGCCATCCCTGAGCTCATCCGTCAGGTAGGGGGAGACCTCGCCGTCGTCAAGCCGCTCGACGAGGAGTTCCACCCTGCCATCCTCGGGCGCGGAGGCTATGGAGTAGCTGCGTTGCGCCTGGTAGCCGTCCTCGGCCGTGAGCCTGACGTCTACGTGCTGTCCGGCTCTGTGTCCTTCCCAGCCCGGTACCTCGAGGAACAGGCTCTTGGTACGAGGCGTTTGTAGGCTGGTCTCGACTACCTCGCCGATGCGCCAGGTGAGCCTGCGTGGGGCCATCTCAGTCGCCCCAGTAGCGCTGCTCGCGCCAGGGGTCGCCGTAGTTGTGGTAGCCGAGAGACTCCCAGAAGCCAGGCACGTCTTCTGCCGCGAGCCTGAGGCCGCGGACCCACTTGGCACTCTTCCAGAAATATAGGTGAGGAACAAGCAGGCGGGCCGGGCCGCCGTGCTCCGGCGGGAGCGGCTCCCCCTCGTAGGTGTGGGCGACCCAGGCCTTGCCCCCAGAGACGTCTTCAAGCGGTAGGTTCGTGGTATAGCCCCCGTCGCAGAACGCGACGACGTACTCAGCCGCCGTGTCCACTCCCTCTAATAGAGTGTCAACGGAGACGCCTTCCCAGGTCGTTTCAAGCTTCGACCACTTGGTCACGCAGTGAATGTCGCGGGTGAGCTCCTCAGATGGCAACGCGCGGAACTCCTCCCACGACCACGTCTTTGGCTCGTCGGCCTCGCCCGTGATCGTGAAACTCCACTCCGAGAGCGGCGTGCGGGGCGTAGGGCCCGCGGAGAGGACGGGGAAACCATCAACGAGGTACTGTCCCGGTGGGATCCTGGGGTCGTTCTCCGACTGCCTGCGCCGGCCCCGAAAGCCGCGGGAGAAGAATCCTCTGCCCATGCCGATACCCCCTGCTGTAGCGGTCCGCCGGGAAAGTGTTCATTGTGGCATGACGCGTCTGGTGGGGTCAAACGCGTGTACCCGGCAGTGCCTCTTTCGCCTTACAATATGCGCATGAGGGACAGGCAACAGAGACTTCTACCTGACGGAGTGCCGCACTACGTCTGACTCTACGATGACGGCGGCGTGACCGCCGAACGTTATACGGCGGTATTCACGGGGCTGCTCTCGTTGAAGAAGCCTGGCGAGTATCTCTTCTTGCGCATGAGTGAGGACCCGCTCGGTTCGGGGGGATACACGGTGAAGCGTGGCCGTCCACCTTACGGGGAGTTGGGGCGTGGGATCTCGTTCGGGGACCTCCCGGAGGGTTGCAGGAGTCTGGTATTGGACACGTACTGGAAAGTGTGGAACCTGTAGCGTTACGAAATCCTGATCATGCGGCAAACCCATTCAGGCGAGTAGAGCCTGCCTGTCTTGCCCATCTTCTTCGACCCGTTTCACATAACATGTTCGCTGAACTCTGATCGGTCCGTGCAAGCGTGGCAAACCCACTATCTCTTGAACCAACAAACTACCTTGAATTGGCTGAATTCATCGAGAATTCACCCCGGATTCACGCTGGATTCACCCCCGACTCATTGCTCTCTGCCTCAATACCAGGCGCAGTAGCCAGACAACTTCGAGGAAAGGAGTGAGCTATGGGAGGTGATCGCGATTAGAAGCGCGGCGGCCCGGGTCGACGCGGTCCACTCCTTTTCACAATGATGTCCGCAAAGCGATGCGTCTCGTGTTGGAAGTAGAACTGGCGTGTCCGGTTACCGACGATGCGGATTCCCGGCCCCTCACCAGTGGGGATGAGTAAGAGGGGCGTTGCTCTGGATTAGAAAGGAGGTAAGAACCATGCTATGCCCAAACGTCATGACCGTCTGCGACGAGCTAGCGCAGGCTTATTCGACTATCACGAAGGTGGATGCCTTCGCCTACGCGAGTATGAACACTTCGATCGGGAAGCTGTCGCCCGATCCGGACTGGCTCGGCCCTGTGCGCAATGAACTCACGTTGTTGAGCACCGCCGGGGCACAATGGCAGCAGCAAAAGCCTGTCATCTGGGCGCCGCTGCTCTCCCAGTTCAACAACTATTACGCCCTGTTCTCCGGTTTTGCCGAGATGTCGAGCCAGATGGGGGATGACACGGATGCCTGGCTGGAGGCTCTGGGTCAACTCAGAACCTCGCTGGCGACGGCGGAGAACGCCAGCAAGGCTGCCGAAGGACAATTCATTTTACAGATCAACAACTTGAATAATGTCAGGCAAGTCTTTGATTCTAGCCTGAACAAGGCTTGGGCGGCTCTTGCCCATGAAGAACAGGAGATGGTCGCGCTGGCGGCTGAGGTGACAGCCCTTCAGGACAAGGTCGACTCGCTCCAGGAGAGCATCAACAGCGCGGAGATTTCCAGCGGAAAGAGCTATATCCAATCATCCGTCAGCATCAGCTACACCCTCGTCTCTACGGCCGGAGCCGAAGTGCCCTATCTTGCGATCGTCGGTCTCGTCTATACCGTTGGCAAGCTCGCCTACGACCTGATCGTGACCGACAAGGAGATCGCCGAGACGATCGGCAAGATCGTCGAACTTCGGAACAAGGCTTCACAGGAGGCCCAGGCTGCGGCGATGAGCAAGGGGATCATTCAACTCATAGACAACTTCGACAAGAACCTGCTCGCCGTTCAACGCCAGCTTCCGGCTCTCGGAACGATGTGGGCAAACGAGAAAGCGAAGGTCGATGGGGCGATCGCCGCGCTCCACTCCGGCGCCAAACCGACCCAATACCTGGAGCTGCTCTCTATGTCGTCGGCTGCCGCGACCTGGAAGAAGTTGTCGGAGTTCGCAACACAACTCACCCACATGGCCGAGCAGGGCAAACCCGTAACCCTCACCACCAGTGCAAAAACGAGCCTGAAAGGAGCATCGACGCCATGATCACTGCGGAAGCAGCAGCTACCGGCAACACCAACGACAAGACGGCCACAGGATTCGCGTCTCTGCAAATCGTGACCACTTCCTGCCACGGTGTCTTGAACACCCAGTTCACGGCCCCGTCGCCGAAGCCCGACTGGTTTGACGATCTGAGCGGGAAACTGGACGCCGCGAAGGTCCTAGCCAATCAGTGGATAGATGACATCGCGCCGCAGATGACGGCGAGCATCCCGAGCCACGTGATCGACTATGGCACGACCTATTCTGCGATAACCGACGAGATCGTTACTTTGCTCGAGGCCAATCGGAATGCCACGCGGACGAGCAATCCGCAGGTCTTTCAACAGTTGACCGAGCTGATCCAGGCTTTGCACGAGAGTGTTGCCTCGATCATCACGGAGATCGAAGGCACCCAGGGGCAGTTGAAGACCTGGGGCGATAACATGCAGAAGGCACATGACGACCTGTTCAACGGCGCCGCCAACATTCAGGCTGCGGAGGCGACCTTGCAGAACGAGATGGACCAGATGAACAATGCGATCAAGGGACTGCGAGAGCTGATCGACGGCGAGAACAAGGCGATTGCAGCCGGGGCCGCTGCTATTGGCATCGGCCTGCTTGCACTGGTAGTTGGCATCGCGCTTGCGCCCGTAACCGGTGGTGCGTCTTTGATCGTGGCTGGGATCGGTGGCGCGGCCATTATCGGTGGCGCTGTGGACTGGGGCATCATGCAGTCCAGGATCAACAGCCAATTCGCTGAGATCGCCAAGGATCAGCAGAAGATTTCCGACGACCAGCGTCAACTGGTCGCGCTGCAGGGTCTGTCGTTGGCCGCCAATTCTGCGATCAGCTCCATTGCGACCGCGACCCAGGCCCTCTCCGACGTCAAGGTGATGTGGACGACGTTCCAGAACGAGTTGCAGGGAACCATAAACAACCTCGACAAAGCGGATAAGGCCCTGTCCGCCATCGTCAGTGAGGCCGAGGTCAAAGCCGCCCAGAAGGAATGGAACCTGGCCGTGGATTTCGCCCAGCAACTGGTTGGCGCGCAGTTGAAGGTCGAAGTCAAGGAACTTCCTATGAGCGCCTGAGCTCGCTCTACTCTCGAAGTACGGGGCGCGGGCTGTCCCGCGCCCCGTACGCATCATCGAACAGAGGGAATCTAACGAAGCAATGGAGCCGACACGATGAGCCTGGATGCCGCCAACGTCAATTCCCAACTATCTTACAGCACGAGCGCCACGGCGAACCTGAAATTGTCCTGCCAGGGCATTATCGACTCCCACATCGCGCCGTCCGATTCTCCCTGGTACGGCGCCCTGAATTCCGAGCTGCAGCAGGCGAAGGCGCTCGCGCAGGAGTGGCAGACGAAATATGACTCCACGCTGAAATCGGATGTCCTGACCCGCGTGGTGCAATGCGGGCAGGCATTCCTGTCCGCCAGGGCGAACATTAACCAGCTCTTCGACCAGGCGTCGAGCGATCCGGACGGGGCGAAGGCCGGGTTGCAGGCGGCACTGGGCACGCTCAAGGCGCAAGTCCAGATAATTTCCGCGACCATTGCGAGCTATGAGATAGGGCTACGAGGCTGGGGACAGCGCCTGAACCAGGTTCATGGCCAGATGTCGAATACTATCGGCCAGATCCAGGCACAGGAGAACGATCTGCAGTCACAGATCTCCTCCATCAACTCCAACATTGCTTTACTTCAAGCCGAGATCGTCAACGACCGAAATGCCATCGCCGAGGCCGAGTCGCACAGAAGCGAGGGAATCGTAGAGACAATATTCGGCATCATATTTGCTCCTTTCACAGGGGGACTCTCACTGATCCTTGCGGGGATCGGGGTCTCTTCCATTGCGGAGGCCCAGAGCAAGGTTGCGGCAATGGAGAACACGATCAACGATTACCAGTCTCGCATCGTCTCGACCCAGCAGAATCTGACCCAGGATCAGGCACAGATCGTTTCCCTGAGTGGGTTGACGTTCTCCGCGGGGATTGCGCTCAGCGACATCGATGTAGCCTCGCAGATGCTTGATACGGTTCGAACCAGCTGGGATGCGTTCTTCCAGGAGATGGGCGACGTAATCTCGAAAATCGCCAGTGCTCAGGATGCCAAGACGATCATCGTCGAAAAGGTCTGGTTCACCGCGGCCTGTAATGAATGGGACCTCATCGTGACGGGCGCTCAGGGATTGATCGGCGTCCCAATGAGCATGAGGAACGTGACACTCGATTCCTCCGATGTGCCTGTAATCCGCATCGTACCAACAGCGAGCCATCCTCCCGTACCATCAGACCTTAAGTTCACTCCAATGCCAGGCCCGAACGAACTGAGCGTCGCGCCAGACTGCCCGGTTTTGGCCTGGGGAGATTACACCTACTGGGCAGTGGATCATTTGGATAACCGCGTTGCGATGAGCATACTGGGGTTCGACGCATCCAACAGGATCGTCAAGCAGGTCGAGAAACAGGGAGCCCGCTACATCTGGCAGATGACTCTGGATCAGTCGAACGAGACGCTGACCTGCTACGGTCAGGCTAACAATACGATCACGGTAGCGTTGGCAGAGATCCAGATGACGTGAAGAAGTGGAGTCATACTTTGAAGTCGTGGTTCGGTGCTCCTGGTGGGCGTAGCTTGCCTTAGGACCATCGAACGGCACAGCCGCTGTAGTCTCGATTCCCGACTCTCAGCTTTTTGCTGAACGTCTCACTACATGCCGCCCTCGACTCGGTAAACGTACCCGTGGTCGAAGGCGAAGTCTTCTTGGAGAGGAGGCCTTCTGCAAGGGCCGGACAATCCTGGCTGGAGAGTGACCCATCTCCGTAATCGGGAACACTACGGCCCCGACCCGTCCAGCAGGAATTGAGATCCCTGCTAGGCTAGCGTCTTTTTGAGAACGTAGTAGCTATGCCCCCTCGTGTATTCGGGGATTTCGGCTACGACTTCGTAGCCGAACTTTTCGTAGAAGGGTCGCGCCTGGAAGCTGAAAGTCGTCAGATAGACGCCGTGGCATCCCTGTGCCCTGGCCTCGTTTTCGGCGGATTCGAGGAGCTTCCCTCCATACCCCTTGTCGCGGAACGGCTCGGATATCCAGAGGGTGTCGAGCTCAAGCCATCCTCCCCAGACGTGGCCCAGGGCGCCGCCGAGGACGGCGCCCCTTTCGTCTTTGAGGAAGATGGCGAGCGGGCTATAGTAGGAGTCCCCGGTTACCCCCACGTTGAAGAGCGCCAGACTGTCGCGGACAAAGGTGGCGTCCGCCGATTCTGCCCGCGGTTCTGATACGATCCTGACGTTCGGCGTGCTCTCGTCGATGTCCATCTTAGATTACGCCGGTATGTCCAGGACGATCTTCCCTATCCCCTCGCCCTCTTCCATGTACTGCATTGCTGCGGCCGTCTCTTCGAGCGGGAAGGTCTTGTTGATAACGGGCTTGAGGCCGCGCTCCTGGTAGAGCTCGAGCATCGCTCCGAACTCCTCTGGTGTGCCCATCGCGGTCCCGAGCACGGTCAGGTGCTTGAGGAAGATCCTCGGCATCACAACCGTCACTTTGGGACCGACCGTCGCCCCGAAGGTGACGATGCGGCCTCCCGGCGCGGCGAGCGAGACGAGCGCGTCGAACGCCTCGCCTCCGACGTGATCCACCGAGAGGTCAACGCTCCCGGCCATGCTTTTCAGCTCTTTCGACCAATTTTCTGAGTTGTAGTTGACACCGCCCTCGGCTCCGAGCTGCTTCGCCTTCTCGATCTTCTCGTCGCTACCACTCGTAACGAAGACCCGCGCTCCCAGTGCCGCCGCCATCTGCACGACGAAGGTCGCTACTCCACTCCCTATACCAGGCACGACGACGGTATCGCCTTCCTGGATCTGCCCGCGCGTAACAAGCGCCCTGTAGCCGGTCAGCGCGCCGAGCGGAATCGCAGCGGCTTCCTCGTAAGAGAGATTCGAGGGCTTGGGGAAGACGTGATCCGCCGGCACCTTGACGAACTGGGCAAATGTCCCGTCATCAGGGAGCCCCAGTATCCGGTACTCCTTGCCGGGCACGCGCGGGTCTTCTCCCCAGTACAGCGCCGGATTGATGACCACCTCCGTGCCTTCGGAGGGACCGTCCGCGCCGTCACCGCGAGCGACGACCTCGCCCGAGCCGTCCGAACCGAGGATTATGGGCAAGGCGTCCGGCTTCGCGCCTGGATACTGTCCTCTCGTTACGAAGACGTCGCGGCGGTTGAGGGCCGCGGCGTGCAGCCGCACCACGATCTCGCCTGCACCCGGCTCGGGCTCGGGTACGTCCTCGTAGACGAGGCTCTCGGGGCCTTCGATCTCATGCAGTCGAATGGCTTTCATGTCGCTCCCTTCGGTCGCTCAGGTATCAGGCTACAGGTGTCAGCTTAATGGTTTTTGCGTCCTGTTACCGGCGGGCGAGACCACCGGCGTGGACTTCGCCTCCAGACCTGAGTTCCTACTCGTCGGGGGTGCGAGATCTGGAGATGCACCGGTCTTCGGTCGATGGCATTATTTCTGTAGGGGAAAGTAGGAAGGAGATCAAGTGGTGTCGCTCAGGAACTCGGCCATGGCCGGTATGATCGGACCTGCGGTGTTCACCTTCATAGTGGTCGTTTTGACCCTTGCTGAGTACGGGTTCATGGTCGGGCTTGGGTGGGACCCGGTAGTGGCTTCCGACGTACCCTGGCCGAGCGGGCTGGCCCTTGGACC
>DASSJP010000583.1:0-5172 GCA_035691165.1 Rubrobacter sp. | reverse complement strand
GCTAGGGAGCGGAGCTATCGCGGGCAGCGTGCTCACCATGAAAGACGCCTTCAAGAACATCCTGGCCTTCACCGGCTGCACCGTCCCCGAGGCTGCGCGCATGTCCTCGACCTCCCCTGCGAGGCTCGTCGGCGAGGGCCGTCGCAAGGGGCGCCTCGTCCCCGGCTACGACGCCGATGTGACGATCCTCGCGCCCGACCTCTCCGTTGAGGCGGTGTGGCGGTGCGGCAAGCGCGCCTATTCCAGGTTCAGCGGATGACAAGGACGTTCGGGGCCGTGACGGTCGAGTGCGTCAGGGGAGATATAACCTCCCAGGACGACGTCGATGCCGTGGTCAACGCGGCGAACGCGCGGCTCGGGCCTGGCGGCGGGGTCGCCGGGGCGATCCACAGCGCCGCCGGGCCGGGTCTCGCGCAGGAGGCCAGGCCGCTCGGCCCCATAGAGCCTGGCGAAGCCGTAATAACCGGCGCCCACGGGCTGCCGAACCGCTACGTCGTCCACACCTTGGGACCCGTCTACGGCCAGGACCGTCCCGAGGCGGAGCTTCTGGCAGGCTGCTACCGTAACTCTCTCGCCCTCGCAGAGGAGAAAGAGATAGAGTCCATCGCCTTCCCCGCCATCTCGACCGGGATCTTCGGCTACCCCATCGAGGAGGCGGCGCAGGTGGCGCTCGGTAAAGTACGAGAAGAGGTCGATAGTCTGGAGCACGTGCGCCTGATCCGGTTCGTCCTCCACAGTCCCTCCGACCTCGAAGTACACGAGAAGGTCCTCTCAGAACTCGACTAACATTTGGCTGAGAGATGGAGGCAGGGTTTCAGGAAATGTGAAGACCCGGTGGCTTAGGAGGGGGTATACACAAAGATATCTCACTCTGCGGGCCACCGGGCTTGTTGATAAACCTTACCCTGTGGCGCAGGATCTAAAACCTGGCAGAGATATGGGAGGACTTCAGGGTCAGCCGCCCACGGCTTCTTCGCGGTGCAGTTCGGCCACGGATGCCTCATCGTAGCCGAGCTCCAAGAGAATCTTTCCGGTTTGCTCGCCGACTTCGGGGATCGGGTCCATCACGGGATCCACACCCGACATCGTTGCCGGTGGAAGGAGGGCGTGGAGGGGGCCCGCCGGGGAGCCTACCTCGCGCCAGCGGTCGCGGGCCTGCAACTGCGGGTGACCAAGGAAGTCCCGCACCGACCTGAGCCTGGCGTTGGCGATACCGCCTCTTTCGAATTTATCTATGGCTTCTTCTGATGAGAGATCCCGGAATACGGTAGAGATTTCCTCCTCCAGCACCTCGCGGTTCTCGACCCGGCGCGAATTGTTCTGGAAGCGCTCGTCGCCAGTCATCTCGGGGCGTCCGAGCACTACCTCGCAGAACTTCTCCCATTCCCCCTGGTTCTGGATGCCGAGGAATACGACTTCTCCGTCAGCGCAGGCGAAGGGGCCGTACGGAGCTATGGAAGAGTGGCTGGCGCCGCTGCGTGGCGGTTCCTTCTCCCCGTACATCGCGTAGTATGCGGGGAAGCCCATCCACTCGGCGAGTGCCTCGAACAGCGAGACCTCTATGGCTGCGCCTTCGCCGGTCCGCTCTCGCCTGAACAACGCCGCGAGAATACTGGAGTAGGCATACATCCCCGCCGCTATGTCGGCGACCGCGATGCCTGCCTTCGAAGGGGTCTCGGGTGTGCCCGTGACGGAGACGAGGCCTGCCTCGCACTGGACGAGCAGGTCGTACGCTTTCTTGTCCCTGTACGGGCCCATGGCTCCGTAACCCGAGACGTCGCACACGATGAGCCGGGGATGCCTCTCCTGTAGAGCTTCCTGGCCGAAGCCGAGCCGTTCCATTGCTCCGGGTGCGAGGTTCTGGACGAAGACGTCGGCCCGTTCCAGAAGGCGGCTCAGGATCTCGCGGGCGGCCTCCTTCTTCAGGTCGAGGGCGAGCGACTCTTTGGAGCGGTTGAGCCAGACGAAGTGACTGGAGAGACCCTCGACGACGTCGTCGTAAGAGCGGGCGAAGTCACCCGTCACAGGGCGCTCGACCTTGACGACCCGCGCGCCTAGGTCGGCGAGCTGGCGCGTGGCGAAGGGCGCGGCAACCGCCTGCTCGACGGAGACGACCGTGATGCCTTCGAGCGGCAACATCTTCAGAAGGACCTCGGGAGGCCGAGGACGTGCTCGGCGACGTAGGAGAGGATGAGGTTCGTGGAGATCGGGGCCACCTGGTAGAGGCGCGTCTCGCGGAA
Source organism: Rubrobacter sp. (assembly GCA_035691165.1). GTDB lineage: Bacteria > Actinomycetota > Rubrobacteria > Rubrobacterales > Rubrobacteraceae > Rubrobacter_D. Next base: position 2,932 of record DASSJP010000583.1, on the reverse strand, counting down.
TTTTCGCTCCACGTCGTACTCGGCGTCGAAGCCGTAGCCGCCGAAGGTCTGAAGGGCGGCGTTGGCAGCCTCCCAGGAAGCATCGGCAGCCAGGAGCTTGGCCAGGTTCGCCTCGGCGCCGCAAGGCACTCCCAGGTCGAAGAGGGAGGCTGCTTTATCCACCATGAGCGAAGCAGCCTCGACGCTCGCGTAAGCCCGCGCAATAGGGAACTGGATGCCCTGGTTTTTCCCGATGGGCCTTCCGAACACCTTGCGCTCGCCGGCGCGTTTTGTGGCCTTCTCCACGAACCACCTTCCGTCGCCTATGCACTCGGCGGCGATCAGGATGCGCTCCGCGTTCATGCCGTCGAGGACGTGGCGGAAACCCTCTCCCACTTCTCCGATCACGTTCTCCGCGGGAACCCGAAGGCCGTCGAAGCCGAGTTCGCTCGTCGCGTTGTTCATCATCACCGGCCTTGGCCTCACGGTGAGACCTTCGGCCTCTCTCAGGTCAACGAGGAAGACGGAGAGGCCGCGGGAGCGTCTCTCCACCTCATCGAGGGGCGTCGTGCGGGCGAGCAGGATCATGAGGTCCGACTGTTCGACCCTGGAGATGTAGATCTTACGCCCGTTAACGACGTAATGGTCGCCTTCGCGCGTCGCTGTCGTCCGTATGGATGTCGTGTCCGTCCCCGCTTCGGGCTCGGTGACGGCGAACGCCTGCAGCCTCAGTTCGCCGCTGGCTATCTTCGGCAGGTACTTCTCTTTCTGTTCCTCGGAGCCGTGCCTGAGGAGCGTGCCCATGGTGTACATCTGGGCGTGGGCAGGGCCGGCGTTGGCGCCGCTCCGGTTGACCTCCTCGAGTATGGCGCAGCCCGCCGAGAGATCGAGGCCCATACCGCCGTGCTCCTCAGGTATGAGCGCAGCGAGGTAGCCCTCTACGGTCATAGCCTCGACAAACTCCTCGGGGTAGCGGCGTTCGGCGTCGAGTTGACGCCAGTACTCGCTCGGGAAGCGGGAGCACACCTTCCTGACTCCGCGGCGCAGATCCTCGTACCTCTCCGTCACCGCCGGGGGCTCCTCGGCGCGGGCGTGAGGTCCGGGTTCACTGACGGAGAGCTGCGAAGAGGTTTACACGTTGGATCCATCGGACCATTTTACAGAGCAGGCGACGTTCGCCGCAGTGCCTCTTGATGTTGTGATGTTCTCGGACTACAGGGGATACGTGTAGCCGGCGTTCCCATGTAATCCTATGCAGCATCCTGGAAACGGATTTCCCGACGTGCGGTGAATCAGCTACAGGAGAGCTTCTCGGTCTCCATGATCCTGCCGTCTACCACCCTGCAGGCCCCTCGAAGACACAGAAGGCCCTCCACCCTTGTTGCTCACGTAGCGAAGGTATCACACTCCCTCGGCGAAGCCTGATGCCAGGTTCCTTCTCTCGGAACGTGGGTGAGTCGAGACAATCTCCCGAGGACTGCGGACCAGGCCCGGGTGCGTTTCAAATGCCGCAAACCGGCGGCATGTAACGTCGCACCGACTGTCGTCAGCTAATAGGGCAGTTGCTGCAGGGTCCAGCCATTGCCGGCGGGGTCCTCGAAGGAGGCGTACAGGACACCCCCGAGATCCTGGACCTCACCGACCTCCACCCCCCGCTCGACGAGCTGCGAACGCGCTGCCTGTATATCCTGAACAACAAGGTGCAGGCCCTGGACAGAGCCAGGTGGCGTGTTCACGATCCCGGTCCCAATGGCGATCGAGCAGGCCGATCCCGGCGGCGTGAGCTGGACGACGCGCGTCACGCCGCTGACCCTGTTGTCACGATCTGCGGTGACGTCAAGGTCGGCGTTGAGACCGACTTTCTCGGTGTAGAAGGTTTTCGAACGGTCCACGTCGGAGACGGGAATCGGCACCAGTTCGAGCTTCCATTTCATGATCATAGAGACCTCCTCCGTTCGGCTAGCTGGGGAACGTCCCGCTGGTGACGTTGACGAACGTGCCGGTTATGGCGGCGACCTGGGCCAGCCGGGGCGAGCGGCGCAGCATCCTCATCTGGTCCAGGCGATCCAGCAGACCCTGGAAAGCCGCAGCATCCAACTGAATGTTGCTATCGACCGAAGCGAGTTTTTCCGGTGACAGCGTCTCCGGGACCCCGGCCGTCCAAATGCCGAGGACGCGGACGCCGCTTGGCCCGACCTCGGCAGCCAGGTTGCGGATGAAGGTGTCGGTCGCCGCGTCGGCTGGTCCAGTGCCACCCATCATGGGGCTTCCGATGGCAGATCCGCTGTCGAGCGCGAGGATGACGCCTGAGCCCTGCTCGATCATGCGCCGCGCCGCCGCCCGCGCGGTGGTGAGTTGGCTGTGATCCCCGTGATGACAGGACGGGTGAAGTCCTCAGCCGTCCTGTCGACCAGCGGTATACCCTGCACGTCCCCGCGCGAGATGAGGTTGTAGGACACGTCGATACCACCCGCCCGAGAGGCCACTTCCCCGGCGTGCTCGTCGACGGCCCGCTCGTCGAGGACGTCGAGCTCGGCCACCTCGGCAGAGCCGCCTGATGCTTCAGTGTCTGCGGCGACGGCTTCGAGCGACTCACGAGTGCGCCCTGCGAGGAAGACTCTGGCTCCTTCGCGGGCGAAGGTCCTGGCGACACCGCCGCCGATCGCCCCTCCTCCACCGTAGATCACAGCGTTCTTGCTCTCGAGCAACATTTCATCCCCTTGTACGTCGCCACCGCGTGCCCGGAGCATACGGCGATAGTCCTGGAAAACAACCAATGAAGTTCATGGATATAGCGGATGGACTCCGATCGGGCCTTCAAGTCGCAAGCACTCGCGCAGGGTCACGTGGCGGGTGTGCTCGACCTGGTCGGCAGAACACTTCTACACGGTGGTGGCGAACATATCGCGACTGACGGAGCGGGCCCGTCTTTAGGCCGGTGGTGAGCATCGAG
>DASSJP010000582.1:0-2547 GCA_035691165.1 Rubrobacter sp. | reverse complement strand
GATTCTTCCTGGCCGCCCGGGATCTGGTCAGGCAACCCCTCAAGGGTGGCGCGACTCTCCTTTATCTGCTGCTTGTTCTCCTCTACGGAATCAGCGAAAAAATCTTTGGCGAGATTCATCGTCTGCTGCTGGACCATCTGCTTCGATTCCTCGATGCCGCGGTTCAGCTTCTCGAGCGCCTCGTTCGTGCGTGCTTCGACCACGTTTCTCCTCTCTCTGCTCAATTAGTGTGTCTTCCCGGCAAACAGCCTGATCCCGTCTACCTCAAGCGGCTCTCACCTCGACCAGATTCCCCTCGTCGTCGAAGACCTGCTCGTAGACGTTGCCGGCGTCATCCTTCGCCCGGCTCACCACCTGCCCCTGATCGTCTATGTATTCTTCCTCGATCGGCAGGTCGCCGACGTTGCCGACCAGATCCTCGCCGATCACCTCGCCGTTCTCGTTCATGACGGTCTCGAGGATGTTTCCCGAGTCGTCAACCGTACGCTCGGTTGTCTGCCCGGCATCCTCCGCGTCCCCCGTGGCCTGCTCTGTAGCCTGGCCCGCGGCATCCTGAGCCTGCTGCGCCACCCCTCCGGCAGCGTCCTGAGCACCCTCCACGGCTCCTTTAGCGGTGTCAGTGGCCTGTTGCGTGGCGTCCTGGGCCGTCTCCTGAACTTGCTCGGTAGCCTGCCCCGCAGCGTCCGTCGCCTGTTCGGTCGCTCCTTGCACCGCATCAGTAGCGCCTTCAGCTACCTGCCCGGCCGTATCCGTCGCCTCTCCAACCGCGTCGGTGGCCCCCTGCGCGACCTGGCCTACCTGCTCTGTAGCCTGCCCGGCAGTATCGCTCACGCCCTGGGCAGCCTGTCCTGCGGCTTCACCTGCTCCCTGACCGACCTCACCTACGGCCTGTCCAGCCCCCTGGCCCACTTCCTGGGTTGTCTGGCCGACACCCTCGCCAGCCTCCTGGACGGCCTGGCCGGCACCTTCTCCAACCTCGCTTACCGTCTGGCCTACGCCCTGACCTGCTTCCTGCACGGCCTGACCCGCGCCTTCGCCGACCTGCTGGGCGGTCTCTCCGACGCCTTCCCCAACTTCGCCAACGGCCTGTCCGGCGCCCTGGCCGACCTCTCCTACGGCTTGACCGGCACCGGAGCCGACGTCTTCGACAGCCTCGCCCGTACTCTCGACTGCCTGGCCTGCACCTTCACCAACGTCCTCAACGGCCTTGCCCGTGCTTTCGACCGCCTGACCGGCACCCTGCCCGACTTCGCCAACAGCCTGGCCAGCGCCACCGCCGACGTCCTCGACGGCGGAACCGGCGCCCTCTCCAACGTTTTCGACGGCTTCACCGGTACTTTCGACGGCTTGACCCGCGCCTTCTCCCACATCCTGTACTGCGGAACCAGCACCTTCACCAACGTCTTCGACGGCTGATCCAGCACCTTCTCCGACGCTCTCGACGGCCTCGCCAGTGCTCTCGACGGCCTCACCGGCGCCTTCGCCAACGTCGGCAACGGCAGAGCCGGCACCCTCTCCAACGTCCTCTACAGCAGAACCGGCGCCCTCCCCGATCTCACCGACCGCATGTCCAGCACCGGAGCCAACATCCTCAACCGCGGAGCCAGCGCCTTCGCCGATCTCCCCAACCGCGTGGCCGGCACCCTCTCCTACATCAGCGACCGCGGAACCCGCACCTTCTCCAACCTCGCCGACAGCATGCCCTGCGCCCGAGCCGATGTCCTCGACAGCGGAGCCGGCGCCTTCGCCGATCTCCCCAACCGCATGACCCGCGCCCGAGCCGATGTCTTCAACGGCTGAGCCGGCGCCTTCGCCGATCTCACCGACTGCGTGACCAGCACCGGATCCGATGTCCTCTACAGCGGAGCCCGCACCCGAACCAATGTCTTCTACAGCGGAACCTGCACCCGCGCCTATGTCCTCAACGGCGGAATTAAGCCCTTCACCCACAAGGTCTCCAGCGCCAGCACCTATATCTTCGACGGCTGAGCCAGCACCTGCGCCGATATCCTCGACAGCGGAGTTGAGTCCTTCGCCCACAAGATCTCCGGCACCTGCTCCAATGTCCTCTACCGCAGAGTTCAGTCCTTCGCCTACCAGGTCCCCGGCACCCGCGCCTATGTCTTCCACAGCGGAGTTGAGTCCCTCGCCAACCAGATCCCCTGCGCCAGCACCGATGTCCTCGACGGCGGAGTTGAGACCCTCGCCCACCAGGTTGCCAGCACCTTCTCCTATATCTGAAACCGCGGAGCTTACGCCCTCTACCAGCTTCTCGATAATCTGCGGGTTTCGGTCTATTGTCGTAAGGACCCGGTCCAGGATGGCGGTCACGTTGTCGAGCCTGACTTTCAGGAGCGCCTGCGCTTCGACGCCCTTTATCACGAGCTTGACCCTACCGAGGTAAGCGTCGACCCCGACGGAGAGCTCTACCAGATCCAGTACCTTCGCGAAGAGGTTGACCTTCGCCCTCAGGTCGTTGAGCTCGAAGTTGATCTCATCTACCTTGATCACGGGCACGTCGAGAAGCACGTCGGGGATCTTGCCGTT
>DASSJP010000581.1:0-2024 GCA_035691165.1 Rubrobacter sp. | reverse complement strand
GGACAGGATCATCCCTGTTCGTATGGAGGACGACCGCATTATGGCAACCTTCCTCGAGTACGAGGCGAATCATGTGAGCGTGCACGACATCGTCTTCTCGAAGGGCGCCAAGGGTTGGGAGGCGAAAAAGAGCGCGTATCGGAAGCTACGCCTCGCTGTGGAGGAAGTAGCCGGCTACCTCGAACGGGCGGGCTTTTGCATCGTCTCTCGCGGCGAGGCCGGGGGATTCGTGAGTATAGTCGCCACGGCGTAGTAGCATCTGTAGGAGCGCCGGTTCTGGGGGATAATGAGGCGTGATCTGTAACGAGTTCGCGGGCGTGGGGCGATGAACATACTCGACACGAGGGTCTACAGGTGGCTGGAGGTGGCGACGGACTTCTTCCTGCTCAACCTGATGTGGCTCGTGGCGTGCCTGCCGGTCGTGACAATCTTCCCCTCCACAGCCGCAATGTTCGGCGTGGTACGCGACTGGGTGCGCGACAAAGAAGGCGGCCTGGTAACTGCGTTCGTCACGCGCTTTCGGCAGAACTTCACGCAGAGCCTACTGGTGGGAGCAGTGTGGAGCGTGTTCGGGGTGGCGCTCTTCCTCGACTTCGTCGTAGCCAACCAGCTCTCCTTCGGGGCCGAGGTCGTACTCAAATCCATACTGGTGCTCGCGTCCACCGTGTACGTTTTCGGTTCGATCTTCCTGTTCCCTGTGATGGTCCACTACGAAACCGACTGGAAGACGATGATAAAGAACTCCCTGCTGCTCTCCATCGGACGTCTGCCAACCACGATTGTTTGCCTGTTGTTCGTGGCGGTGATGGTAGGGCTCACGGTGGTCGTGCCGTTACTCGTAATCGCCACCCCCAGCATCACCGCCTACGTCGTCTACAGGCTGTGCGACCGCGAGTTCAGGAAAATAGACGCGTCTTCCAGGAACGCGTAGCGAGGAGGCTCCACCCGGTACGCTTTCGTGCCGCTCGCGTTTCTACTCGCTACCAAGCTCCCGTATATGTTGCAGGCTGATTCGCACGTCTTCGAGCGGGTCTCTCGGGTTGTCCTGCTCGGCCACGTACCACTCCACCCCTGCTGCATCGGCGGCGGTGAGTAACTCGGGCCAGGGCATAATTCCTTCTCCCACCGGCAGGTCGGAGCGTTGCTCGTCCGGGGCCATATCTTTCAGGTGGACGAGCGAGATGCGGTCTCCGAGGTCCCGCAGCAGCGTCTCCGGGTCAGCGCCACCGTAGCGGACCCAGTACAGGTCCAGCTCGAATTGCACCAGATCTGGATCAGCCTCCCTGATCAAAACGTCCCACATCGTAGTCTCACCGAGGGGCGCGAACTCGAAGGCGTGGTTGTGATACGAGAACGTCACGTCCTCCGAACGGCACAGCTCTCCCCACCGATTGAAGCTCTCTGCGAGGCGGGCGACCGATGCCTCGTCCCGGCGATGCTCGGGTGGGGCTATGGGAACTATGACGTGATTGCAGTTCAGGGTGTGCATGTCGGCGATGGCCGTTTCGGGGTCCGACTCCCAGGAATCGAGGGGGACGTGGGCGCCCGAGGCGCGGAGGCCGAGGTCGTCTAGGACTATTCTGAGGTCTTCGGGGGAGAGGCCGCCGTAGCCCGCGAACTCGACGGCGGGGTACCCGATCTCCGAGATCCGGCGCAGCGTGCCCGGCATGTCCTGTGCTGTCAGCTCGCGGACGGTGTAGAGCTGGAGTGAGATCTGGTCTTGCCTCATGCCCCACCTCCGAATATCCCCTCGGGTGATTTGGCCGGCAGAGCCTCGGGACGCTCGAAGGTGCTTGTCACCTCGACGTGCTCACCCCGCTCGGAAGAATCGAGGAACGCGTGTATGACATCGAGGACGTGCAAACCCAGCTCGCCGCTCGCCCGATGCTTCCTGCCCGAGCGCAGGGCCTGGGCCATGTCGGCGAGCCCGATCCCCCTACTGTTCTCCGTATATGGATGGGTCAGGGGCAACTCGGTCCACGCATTCTTCCTTGAGCTCCATAGGCGCACCGGGCCGCCGAACG
>DASSJP010000580.1:0-3844 GCA_035691165.1 Rubrobacter sp. | reverse complement strand
GAGGTAGACCGGATAAGCTCTCAGGTTGTTCATGTAAGTCCAGCTCTCTCGAAACGCGCCGCCTCAACCCGTGCTAGGGCGCGATGTCACCAGGAACATGCCGATCCATAACTCGGGCGCCGGGCACGCGCCGGTCTTTCGGATCGGTCCGGAGGTACGGCGGAACGAGAACCGCATGGTTCTCATGTTAGGTTTCCGCCGTCTAGCGAGAGATTCTCATGGGGAAAATCCTACCCTAACCACCAAGTCGGCGTCAAGAACTCAGCCTACCTGAACATATCCCTCTCTGGCGGCATGAGAAGATCCCTGGAGGTGCCCGAAGCGGGAGAATAGGTATATCCGCGTACGATAGCCAGGGGGATCCCTTCGGTCTTGCCCATCACCAGCTCGGCGGCTGCGGCGAGCTCGTCGGCGACGGCGAGGACGCTCGCCTCCATTGGGTAGCCGTGCGGGTCCCTCTGCCCCCTGTAGTCTGCGACGGGGTCCATACCGGAAACTCCGATGGCGACGTCCGTTATGCCGTGGCGCCAGGCCCTCCCGAACGAATCCGAAATTATGACCGCGACTTCCACGCCTGGATCTTCGGCGAGCGCGTCGCGCAGCCTCGCAGCGGAGGCGTCGGGATCAACGGGAAGGAGGCAGACGCTGTCGTCGCCGGGAACGTTCGAGGCGTCTACGCCGGCGTTGGCGCAGACGAAACCGTGGTGGGTCTCAGAGATGACGATGCCACGGTCCATGCGTACGATACGGCGGCTCTCTCTCAGGACGACCTCGATCTGGCGCGGGTCCTTCCCATAGCGCATCGCGTAACCCTTCGCGAGCGTGGAGGGCTCGACCGTGCGAAGGTCCACCAGACGTCCTTCGGCCTTGCTGACGATCTTGTGTGTTACGACGAGGACGTCGCCAGGGCGCAGGTCGCTGGCGACGGAGATCATACGCTCCAGGTCGTCGCCGGGACGGACCTCGGGGAACCCCTCTACCCCGAGCACCTCCAGCCCCCTCACGGGCGCGACGCTCGCTTCTCATTCAGGCGCGCCAGGTCATTTGCGGTGTCCAGATCGAAAGCGAGATGGCACCGCTCGCATACCCTGACGTCGAGTTTGCGACTTCGGGCAGTCTCGAGGTGCGCCTCGAAGCTGTCGTGGCCGAAAGCGAAAGGAATTGCGTCGGGGGGTTGTATAAGGAGCGCGTTCGTACCGGAGCGCGCTCCGTCAGGCGAGATGAATACCGAAGGACCCTCACCAGCCTCCTCCAGCACAGCCCGCACGTCCTCCGCCTCCAGAAGTGGCAGGTCGGCAGGGAGAACGAGCAGTGTGGTGGCACCGAGGTCGAGCGCCCGGCGGCGTCCTTCTTCGAGTGCCGGGTTGAGACCCCGGCTCTCCTGGACGAGGGGAATAGCACCGCGCTTCTGTGCTTCTGCCAGGACGATCCGGTCCGGGCTCACAACGCATACGTCCTCGACCCCGGCCTCCCTGAGCGCAGCCACGACACGGCCCATCATGTACACGGTGAGCCCCGCCCTGGCGCCCGGATTGAGGACAGGTGCGAGGCGGCTCTTGGTCCCGCGCAGGTCCTTCACGGGCACGACAGCGGAGATAGCGCCGCTCAACGCGCCACCATCCCTGCGCCGAACTCCAGCGTCTCCAATGCGAGGCGCGCCCGGTCTTCGGCGCCGCGCATCACCGCTTCTGTTACGAGGGTGCGCATCCCGACGGCCTCGATTCCGGACTGCTCGTCCTCGTCCATGAGGTCAACGACTATTCCGTCAACGAGACCCGCGTACATTCTGGCCACACCCGTGGCTGAAACCTCGTGGCCGAGCGAGGCGAGCATCCTGTCGGCCGGCCCCTTCAAAGCCCGCCCGCCGACGATCGGGCTGACCGCCACCTTCGGAGCAGAAGACGATGCGAGAGCTTCACCAATGCCTGGCACGGCCAGGATCGGGCCGACGCTCACGACAGGGTTGGACGGACAGAAGATTATGGTGTCGGCACCGGAGACCGCAGCGAGGACATCGTCCGTGGGCCCGGCGTACTCTATACCGCGCAGCTCGACGCCGAGCACCTCATCCCTCTGCCCGCGGCGCACGAAGTACTCCTGGAAATCGAGCCGGCCCTCAGGTGTCTCGAGCACTGTCGAGACAGGATCGTCGCTCATCGGCAGTACAGCGCTCCTTACGCCCAGAGCGCCAGAGAGTCCGGCCATGACATCGGTCAACGTCTCCCCTGAGCGGAGGCGGGATGTTCTGAGTATGTGGGTCGCGAGGTCCCTGTCTCCGAGCATGAACCAGGTATCCTCGCCGTAGCGTTCGAGCATGTTCAACGTGTCGAAAGACTCGCCGGCCAGGCCCCAGCCTGTCTCGGGGTTGGAGATCCCGGCCAGCGTGTACATAACCGTGTCGAGGTCGGGGCAGATGCGCAGCCCCCAAAGGTCGAAGTCGTCTGCGGTGTTCACAACTACCGTCAGATCCCCCGCCGGCAGCACCTCTTGCAAGCCTGCCGCCAGCTTCGCGCCACCGACCCCGCCAGCGAGCGCGCAGACCTTCATCGTACCTCCAGTATGAGGCGGGCTCTCCTAGCCATCTTCACCTCCGGACCGATCCAAAGCATAGGTTGTGAGTGCGAGGACGCTGAGGGCGTCGGTGATCCTGCCGTCAAGCGCCATGGCGAGGGCTTCACGCAAGGGAACGCGGCGGACCCCGATGACCTCTGTCCCTTCGGGCTGCTGCTCGCCGGGCACGAGCCCCGTAGCGAGGAACCACACAGCGTGCTCGTCAGCGACCGAGTTGGAGAGGTACGCTTCGCCGAGCATACGCCAGTCCCTCGCTTCGAGGCCGGTCTCTTCCCTGAGCTCGCGTTGGGCCGCGCGCAGCGGTTCCTCATCCTCAGGGCAGCCGCCCTCGGGTATCTCCCACGAATAGCGTTCCAGCGGGTAGCGATATTGTCCGACGAGGTAGACGTGGTCATCTTCCACGGGCAGGACGCCGACGGCGGAGTTCTTGTAGTGGACGACGCCGTAGATGCCCGGCTCGCCGTCAGGCCGTATCACCCGGTCCTCGCGGACCGAGATCCAGGGGTTCTCGTAGACGCGCTTCGACTCTAGCGTCCGCCACGGACTCTCCGTTTCCTCCCGCCTCACTGTGCCTCCACCCCGCGGAATGTATCGTCGAAGCGTCTGTCCAGACGCTCGATCAGGACCTCGGGCGGGGCGACGACGTATCTGTCCGCGAGCGACGACATCAGCTCCCTCCCCCACTTCCATGCTGATTTGTACGCCTGGCGGAGATCTTCCCTGTCAAGGCGGGCTGTGCAGGCTGCGTAGCGGGCGTATGAGGACTCGGAGATCTCACGCTCCAGGAACTTCGAGGAGTTGAACCAGTGCAGCGTCGAACCTTCGAGCACCCTGACCATCTGCAAAAGGCGGTCGCGTACGATCCCGAGCAGGTCGAGGGAGCGGGCAAACTCGCCGCGGGCGAAGAGGTTCGAGCCGAAGACGAACCAGTTCACGAAGCAGTTGCACAGGAACAAGACGTTCTCCGGCGTGTCGCGTTCGGGCGGAGGACCGACGATCCTCCTCAGGCGCGGGGTCAGCTCGCCCGTGCGGTCCAGGATCAGGGTGTCTTCCAGCGAGGGTAGCCAGTCAGCGTCCTTCATCGACTCGCCGACGACCCTCTCGATATCAGAGGTGCCGTCGAAGTGGAACTCGCCCCTGACGAGGTTCTCGAAGATCGCCGTCCCGTTTCCGTACTCGTTCACGAAGTACAGCCCGACGGGTGAGATCCTGGATACCCATTCCTCCTGGTCCACGCTCTCCAGGTCCTCATCCCTGAAAAAGAGGATGAACT
>DASSJP010000579.1:0-9657 GCA_035691165.1 Rubrobacter sp. | reverse complement strand
CGATTTGGGGAAGCTGCTCCTGGCCGCTGAGGGCGCGCAAGAGGGCCTGCAACGTGGCCACGCCTCCGAAGTAGAGTGCGACCAGTGTAGCCGTCAGAGCACCATAGACGAGGGTGCGATTTATGACGATGTCTATCTCGTAGAGCCTATACCTCGCGATCGCGACTCCCGTGAAGATCGGCACCCCGAGCAGGCCGAGGCTGATGACCGCGATGGCCGCGTCCCCGCTCCAGATGTAGATCACGCCACCCACGAAGAAGGCGCCAACGGCGAGCGCGCCCCCGTAGGCTATCCACTTGATCTGCTGGCGCTCTACCCTCCCCGCCCCGCGCGTCCTGACGATGAGCGAGACGGCTGAGGCAACCATGGAAGCTGAAGCCAGGATGCCACCCGCGATCGCAACCGCCCCCAGAATAGGGCTGTCGACACCGTAGGGGTTCGTGATCTGTGGGAAGTCTTCGAGAGGACCGGGCTGCAGCGCGGTGCCCGCGACGAAGCCGATGAGCCCGATTGCCGCGCACCAGGCCACCGGCCGCCAGCGCGGCGAGGGTAGCCGGCCGTCGGGGAACAACAGCAACAGGAAGCTCGTGGGGAGGTATACCAGGATGGTCCACGACCACGAGGCGAACCACGCCGCTGTCTCGGCGAGGTTGCCCGGTGCCGAACCGCCGGAGAGGCGATACGCGGCGTAGCCTCCAGCGAGGCTGTTGATGCCCATCACCAGCCCGACGCCGCAGAAGATCCAGCCAATAGCGTTGCGCGGCTGGCGGGAGGCGATGATGGCCCCTACCACCGAGAAGGTAAGCACCGTGGCCAGGTAAAAGATAACGTTGACCGGACCGTAGTATGGACGCTCTGTGGCGTTCGACAAAGCGATTCCGCCCAGAAGCAGCGCTACAGATAGCGCCATCAGCGACCAGGCGAGCCAGGAGGCAGCGCGGCTGCCTGTCCCACCGACTCCTCGACCCTGTTCCATTGTCCCTTCTGTCACGACGCCACTCTACAAGACGACCGTCTCCCGAGCGTTACGGCAAGCGTTACGAGGTGGAGTGGACAGCAAATCTCCGAGAACACCCTGCTTGCACGCAGAGTTTCGTGCGCAGCATACGAGTGCCCATACTTCGGACCAGCGCAAGCTCGACCACCGGCTCCCGGCCCAGCGTGGCGAAGAAACGCAGTTCTATAGCGGGGTGACCTCAGTCGTCGGTCTCGCCCTCGAAGACAGCGAACGCCGCGCCCTGGGGGTCGGCCAGGACGGCGATCTTGCCTGCCGGAAGATCCAACGGCCCGGCCAGCAGGGCACCGCCCAGCTCCTGTACCTTCTCGACGGTGCCGTCGCGCGAGGACACTGTGAAGTAAGAGAGCCAGAAGGACGGCGCTTCGCCGTGCTGCTCCGCCAGCGGCATGAAACCGCCGTTCTGGGAACCATTGTTCTTGACCGTGGTGTAGACGACCCCTCCATCGTCCTCGATAGGTACGGTCTCCCAGCCGAAGAGCCCGCCGTAGAATTTGCTCGCCGCCCAGGGGTCGCGGGTCTGGAGCTCGTTCCAGCTCATGCAGCCGACATCGTTGACCCGGCGCGCACCGATGTGCGCCCGCGGCTGCCAGGCCACGAACATGGCGCCCTCCGGGTCGCCTATGATCGCCATCCGGCCCACGTCCAGGACGTCGAACGCATCGCCGTAGACCTTGCCGCCAAGCTCGCGTGCCCTCGCCGCTGTTGCGTCAGCGTCCTCCACGCTCACGTAGGATAGCCAGTAAGATGGGATACCCTGCTCGCGCTGCCCTGGGTCCATCTCGTACATAGCGCAGACCTCGTCACCGCCGAGACTCAACATCGAGTAGGTCCCCGCCTCCCCCGCGGGCATGTCCTCAGCCTCCCAGCCGAACAGACCGCTGTAGAAGGCTTTGGCGCCCGCCGGATCCGTCGTCTGAAGATCCACCCAGCAGAACGTCCCAGGCTCGTAATGCTCCCTCTTGCCCATCCGTTTTCTCTCCCTTTGACACTACTTCATGCCGGCTGAATAGCCGTACCGGAATTCTACGAGGACGCCCCCCTTTCCCAAGTAGGAGACGCACGCCGATGCCCCAGAGACTTGTTAGGCTTTGGGCATGGCGTTATATCTCCTGGATCTGTTCGGGGTCGCTGTGTTCGCGGTGAGTGGGGCGCTTACTGCGGGCCGGAAGAGCATGGACCTGTTCGGGGTCATCGTAGTGGCCGTGATCACGGCCATCGGCGGCGGGACGGTGCGGGATATATTGCTGGACGAACGCCCGATCTTCTGGATAGAGGACCCCGTGTACCTGGTCGTGATCCTGGCCGCCACGGGCGCGACGATCCTATACGGAAGGTTCCTGACGCCGCCCCGAATCTCCCTGCTCGTCGCCGACGCCTTCGGGCTCGCAGTCTTCACCTTTATCGGGGCCCAGACGGCCTACGAGGCGGGGGTGCCTTACCTCATCGTGGTCGTGATGGGTGCGATCACGGGTTCCGCCGGCGGGATAATGCGCGACGTGCTCTGCGCGGAGGTACCGTTGATACTACGACGCGAGATCTACGCGACGGCCTCCGTCGCAGGCGCCGTCGCGTTCGTTCTCCTCCAGGAGATGGGTGCAGCCGGCCCCTTGGTAACCCTCCTGCCCATCGCGACGACCTTCGTATTGCGCCTCGCCGCCATCCAGTTCGACCTCCACGTGCCGCCGTTCCGCCCGAAAGATGGATAGACGTAAGGCGCCGGTCAGCGCGCTACCTGCGGCAGCTTGTCAGCAACTCAGCACTTCAGCTTTTTGTCTTGGGAACCCGATAGGGGTTTCGTGTTGCGAGATCGATAAGTTCGAGAAGCGTTGTCGAGGCTGGACCCTCGCGGCGATCCGGCTCAGTATGTCCGGATTCTGCCTCTCCTCAGGTCGATCACAACGGTGTCCGACCTGCGTCCTCTTCCTCGCAGCCACCGTCTGACGAGTAGCAACCCGAGCAGACCTCCCGCGACCGCAACGGGGACGGCGGGGTTCTGCTTCGTGGACTCGACGACACGCGCACCGGTGTCGCGTGCCGTACTCTTCGCCTCCTCCTTTAGTGTTTTGGGATCGAGCTTCTCCTGGAGGGCGTCAACCGTGTCTGTCATCTCGGCGCGGGTCAGCTCGACGTTTGCCCTGGCCGCCTCTACATCGTCGTCGCTCTCGGCCCGGCGCTTCAGTTCTTCCTTCTCTTCGGGCGTAGGACTCTGGTTCATCTCTTCTGGTTCTTCAGCCACTGGCTATCCTCCTTCAGCGTCTCGACCGTCTCCTGTGGAACCGGATCCTCCCGGCGGAGTGTGTTGGCGCCCTTGACGACGAGGAAGAGGCCGACGAGCGCTATGACCAGCCCGATGATCCCGGCCGAGAGCCAGTACGGTATGGCCTGACCGAGCAGGATGATCACCGCGGCCACCAGCGCAAGCACGCCCGTGTATGCCACGACGCCCCCGATAACGAGGAAGCCCACGTTCTTGCCGACCCGCGACGCCTTCTGGCTCATCTCGGCCTTCGCGAGCTGGACCTCATGGCGGAACAGCGCCGATGTCTCCCGCGAGAGCTGTGCGAAGAGCTCGCCGATAGACCTTTCTTCCTTCTCCTGCATCACACACCCCTTGAGAACGTCGTCCGACCTTTCATGCTCGATTCGTTCCCTTTTCGCGCCGCTCCTAAGCAACTCCGCCGGTCAGCAGGTCGAGTGGATAAGCGCCCCCACTTTCTCCGTCTCCCGCAGCTCGTCGTACAGCCTGGCCGCCTCTTCGGTCTGCGCGACGTGCGTCGAGATACCTTCTAATTCCAGCATCCGCAGGGTCTCCGGTGTGACGCCGAGGCGTTCGTGGAAGCCTTTGGAGAGGATCACGACTGTCGCACCACGCTCCAGCAGTCTCTCTACGTCGGCCGGTTGTATGCCTGGATCGTGGCTCGTGCCCGTCTCGTTCCAGTCCCACTCTTCCGCGCCACCGGGGTAGAGTCTGGCGTCCTTGAAGACACCACCATCCGTCTCCAGTCGTCCCCAGGAGAGGTGCGTTATGCGTGGCGATTGCGTTTCCGGGGTCATCCTACTCACCCTCTAGCGTTCTTCGAGGAAGCCGAAGAGTAGTTGGCGAAATTCCTCGGGCTTCTCGACGTGCGGGGTATGGCCGCAGTCAGCGATGACCTCCTCGCGGTAGCGTCCGCCGCGGGCCTCGTAGGCGTCGAGCACGGCGCGTATCTGGGAGACCATCGGCTGGGGAGGGAAGACCTTCTCGCCGGGCCATCCGGGTACCGCGTCGAGCTGGCCGAGGTAGCCGAAGTCCAGAAGGGAGGTATCCGAGACGATCGCGTCGTCGTCGCCGCGGACCCAGAGCACAGGAGGCCCGGGCTGCACTAGCGCGAAGTCCTCCAGGTTGCAGTGCTTCGGGGAGATGGCGTTGTTCATGCCCTTCTCGCCAGGAGCAACGCCAGGCCAGTTTTCCGAGAGGGTCATGTCGCCGGGGTAGTTGTCATCGCCCGTCTTCGTGGAGAGGACCGAGGACAGGAGGACCTCTTCCCTGGCGGCCCTGAACGGCGGTTTGAAGTAGAAGTTATTCATGACGTTCCTGGGGGAGTTCGGGTCTCCCTCGGTCCTGTCCTTCGCCTCCAGGCGCCCCACGAACTCGGGGTTGGCCGTCCCGCCGCCCGAGCCGGCGTAGTCCGGCCAGCATGGAGTTCCACCATTATCCTTCGTCCCGCCGAAGCCGTAGGGGGACATGGGATCTACCAGGACGAGCGAAGCCACCCCCGAGGGATGGTCCATGGTGTAGCGCATGGCCACGCTCCCGCCGGCTGACCACCCGACCAGGTGAAATTCTTCTAGACCGAGGGCTTCGACGAGCGCGTGCAGGTCGTCGGAGAAGTCACCGAGCCCCCGCGTCGCGTCGAGCGGTTTTGTCTCGGAGTCTCCGTAGCCCCGCAGGTCGGGGGCCAGCCCACGGTACCCTGGTGGCAACGCCGCGAGCGTCTCCTCGAAGAAGCGCGAGGAGGAGGCGTTGCCATGGACGAAGATGACAGGGATGCCGTCCTCCGGCCCAGTCGTCAGGATGTGGGTTTCGAGCCTGGGCGTGGCGACGGTCTCAGAGCCCACACCATCGAGTAGATCCGAGCCTTGCATGTTTTACCTCCTCTTTTGCTCCTCCTATATAAGCCTTTACCCATTCGGGCCGCCGAGCAACGCAGATCCTGCTATTTCAGGAAAGATGCGAGAGCGCGGTAGTGATCTACCAACTCTTCAAAGCGCATACGGTTCAGGCCTGAAGGCGAAGGCACTACCACGTCGGTCACGCCAGGTACAGTGGAGTCAGGCTGGACGCCCCAGGCAGCCTTCGAAGTCTCGCAAAACCATTTGTAGACGCCGATTCCCGTGTATGCGACGGCCCGGGGCTTGCGGCGTTCGAGGTTGGCGCGCAGAGTTGCTGCTCCGGCCCTGATCTCCTCGCGGGTAAGCTCATCGGCCCTGCGCGTCGGCCTGGGACAGAGGTTGGTGAAGCCGATACCGAGTTCCGGCAGCCTCACGTCCTCCTCCGGCGTATAGAGCCTGTCGGTGATGCCTGCCGCGAATAGCACCCGCCAGAAGCGGTTGCCCGGATGGGCGTAATGGTGACCCGTGTCTCCCGAAGTGAGCGACGGATTGTAGCCGCAGAACAGGAGATCGAGGCCAGGCCTCAGGAGATCCGCGGCCACCGTACTCCCGGCGAGGATCTTAGCTATCTTCGGTACGCCTGCGCCGCCTGGCACGCTCCTCCGCGCGCCGCCTCCGACGCGCCTCTGCCTCCGTCTCCTCGGACGTTTCCGCTTCTACGCGTGTCTCCGACTCCTCCGGTGTTTCCGTCTCCGAACGCGTCTCCGACGCTGCGCGTGTTTCCGACTCCACGCTAGTAGGCTGCTCCTCGGTTTCGGTATCGTCGGGACGGAGTTCCGCGGTCTCGTCCACTTCGGGTGGTCGATCCTCCACGCGGGCCTCTTCCTCGGGGACCGGCTCGCCCGTGCTCTCTGTGCGGATCCTGCTGTCTGACTCTACCTGAGTAGTCTCCTCACTGGCGCCGGGAGGAGGCTCGCTCGGCATCGTCCGCGTCTCGGATGAGGTTTCCCTCTCGCTCGTTGAGCCTTCGCCAAGTTCCCTGGTGCTGGTACTGGAACCGAGCCGGCGTCTCTGCTCCTTCTCGGGGAAGGTGATATCTGTGATCGTCGTGTTCAGCTCGGTGATCCTGAGCCCCGTAATCGCCTCGACGCGCTCGGTGATCCTGCGCCGCACCTCCTCGACGGTCTGGAGGATGTTCTTGTTGTACTCGATCCCCATCTTGAGGTCTATGGCGACCTCCGTCTTGCCGACCTCGACTGAAATGCCGCTGGTCTTGCTCTGCGAACCCGTTATGCTCCCGATCATGCCGCTCGCGGTCCTGGAGGCGCCGCCACCCATGTGGACGCCTTCTATCTCCTGCGCAGCCATGCCTGCTATGGAGGAGACGACCGTGTTGCTGATCGTCGTGACGCCGCGCTCGCTCAGGAGCGGGCTGTCGTTTCTCTGCTCTGACTCGCTCATCTCTCACTCTCCTCCGTCGACCAGGTTCTCTCTACTGTTCCCCGAACCGCCTCCGCGCAACCAGGATACCAGTATCCGCGCGGCGAAGATCTCGATTGCAACGCTTTCGGACGAACCCTATACTGGCTTCGATGGTCAGGGACGGCCATCGCTTTTCGTTCCGAGAGTAGATCGGAGAGGCGCGTGAGAGAGCGGGTAGTCCTGATCGGTCTCCTCTTCGCGGTCCTGCTGCTAGTCGGCTGCGGCGGACCCTCGGAGGAGTCGGGTTCTACGGATTCGTGCGACATGGACAACCCGCCGCTCTACGAGGAGGGCGGGCTGACCGTCGCCACGGACAGGCCTGCCTACCCGCCCTGGTTCAAGGGGGATCCGCAGGACTACTCCGGGTACGAGGGCGACATAGCCAGGGAGATCGCGCAGCGCATGAACCTCCCGCTCAAGTGGGTGGTCGAGCCTTTCAACAAATCCTACGCCCCCGGCGCGAAGGACTTCGACTTCGATATCAATGAGATCACCATTACCCCCGAACGCGAGGAGGCCGTTGATTTCTCTGACGGCTACTTCAATAACGCCCAGGGTGTGCTCGTGATGAAAGATAGCCAGGCCGCAGATGCGAAGAGCGTCTCCGACCTCAAGGACCTGACTATCGGTGCCCAGGTCGGGACGACAGCCCTGGATTTCATCAACGAGACGGTGAAGCCGACCACGGATCCCAAGGTCTACGATACAACCAACGACGCGAAGTCCGCGCTGGAGAGCGGCCAGATCGACGCCCTCGTCACCGACCTGGTGACCACGGTGTACCTGAGCGACTTCGAGATAGAGGGCTCGACCGTGGTCGGCAAGTACCCTCGTAACGAGCAATTCGGTATGCTCTTCGAGCAGGGCAACTCGCTCGTGGACTGCGTGAACCAGGTCCTCGGAGAGATGAAGAGCGACGGGACCCTGAAGAGGCTCCAGCAGAAGCACCTCCAACAATACCTGGATGTCCCGACCCTGAAGAAGTAGCGTGACGACCACGGGGACCGGCCCGTCCGTGCCTTCAGGCAGGGGCTCGCGGGCCCTCGGGAACAGGGCTGTGCTCGTGTCGAGCGCGAGCACGGTGCTCTTCTTCGCTGTCATCGCTGTAATCGTCGTGCTCGCGCCTGGAAGCGAGGTAGTGGCCGAGCGCTTCTTCAGCCCGCCCCACCTCTGGCAATCACTCGTCGGCTCGGAGAGCGAGCCCTCGGTACTCGGGGCGTTCCTGTTGAACGTGAAGATCTTCACGGTCTCCGAGGTCTTTATCCTGATCCTGGCCCTCGTCATAGCCGTGGTGCGAGGGATACCAGGGCCCGTGTTCTTCCCTTTCAGGCTTCTTGCGGTCGCGTATACCGACCTTTTCAGGGGGGTGCCCCTCATTCTGGTCCTGTACATGATCGGGTTCGGGGTGCCAGGGCTCGGGCTCGGCTTCGTCTCGTATCTCCCTGACGTGACCTACGGCATTATCGCCCTCGTCCTCGTCTACTCGGCGTACGTCGCCGAGGTCTACAGGGCCGGCATCGAGTCGGTGCACGAGAGCCAGAACGCGGCGGCCCGCTCGCTCGGGCTCACGCGCTGGCAATCCTTGCGGTTCGTGGTCCTGCCGCAGGCGATAAGGCGCGTCATACCGCCGCTCCTCAACGACTTCATAGGGTTGCAGAAGGACACCGCGCTCGTCTCCGTACTCGGCTCCATAGAGGCTGCCCGTGCGGCCCAGATCTACAGCGCCTCCGAGTTCAACTACGCGAGCTACGTGGTCGCCGCCTTCCTTTTCGTCCTCATCACCATCCCCCTCGCCCGCTTCACTGACCGTCTGATCGCCCGCGACAAACGTCGCCGGGAGGCCGGAGGGCTTGCATGAACGAATTTGCCGCCCTCGTCCTCGAGGACGTACACAAGTCCTTCGGGGAGAATGAAGTCCTCAAAGGCATAGATCTGACGGTCGCGCCGCACGAGGTGGTGTGCCTGATCGGGGCCTCAGGCTCGGGCAAGTCAACGCTTCTGAGGTGCGTCAACCTCGTCGAGCCGATAGATTCTGGCCGAGTCGTGGTGGAGAGGGAGGAGATCACAGCCGAAGGCGTTGACGCTAACCGCATCCGTCGCCGCATCGGCATCGTCTACCAGTCGTTCAATCTCTTCCCCCACATGACGGTACTGCGGAATATCACGCTCGCTCCGCGCGAGGCCCTGAAGATGGACCGCGGAGAGGCCGAGAGGCAGGCACGCGCGCTCCTCACACGTTTCGGTCTCCTGGACAAGCAGGACGAGTACCCTGACAGGCTCTCCGGAGGCCAGCAGCAGCGGGTCGCCATCGTGCGTGCGCTCGCCATGCGCCCGCACATCATGCTCCTCGACGAGGTCACGAGCGCCCTCGATCCCGAGCTTGTCGCCGAGGTCCTCGCCGTCATCAGGGAGCTCGCCCGCGAAGGGATGACCATGCTCATCGCGACGCACGAGATGGGCTTCGCCCGCGATATCGCAGACCGAGTGTGCTTCCTGGACGCCGGCCGGATCCTCGAACAGGGACCGCCGGAGAGGATCTTCACGGCCCCACAGAACCCCAGGACCCGCCAGTTCCTCGGGCGCATCATAGAGGCTGGCCGGTTGTAGTCCACACACTATGTGGGGGTGCTGGCGCACGAAAAGGTCCGAAAGCGGTGGCGCGAGAATCGCGAGAGGTGATAACATGACCCTGGTTGTTGCACCTCGACTAGGAGGAAAGGGTCCAGTGGACTAGCTAGTCAACAACCATCTGCGGGCCCTAGAGGTTCGTAGACCGGGTCGGTGGTCGTTCGCCAAAAGAGCGGCTTCCCGGCCCGGATATTTTTGGGCGGGCTTGAAACCCGCACCTAAAGGTTTTGGGTTTTATTTGAACCGGTATTGGCGGTACATGCTGGCGCTTTCGTCTACGTCGGCTTCGGTGACGTGGGTGCGGCCGCGGGAGGCTACGCGGTCTTCTATGCGCTTGCGGATGAAGCGGCGCATGAGGAAGGGGCTGCGTTTTATCCTGCGGTCGGCTTCGGGATCCCAGGTGATCTCTGCCATGCGCGCTCCTAGGGTTGGTTGCA
>DASSJP010000578.1:0-4118 GCA_035691165.1 Rubrobacter sp. | reverse complement strand
GGAAACGGCCAGCTTCGTCTTCTCACTAAAGCAGCCGCTGTTCGTACGCCTGCGCCAAGAATTACAAGAGAACACCGATATGCTCCTCGAGGAGAACTGGGCGGCCACGGTACTGTTGGATAAGTTGGGGCTCTTCACCACCGAGGTTTACCAGCAGAACCGCGAAGCCGTGATCGCCCGGCAGCAGCAAGAACTCCTAGAGCTGTCGACCCCGGTAGTAAAACTGTGGGAAGGCATCCTGGCTTTGCCCTTGATCGGTACGCTCGACAGCGCCAGGACCCAGGTGATAATGGAGAGCCTCTTGCAGCAGATCGTCGAATCCGAAGCGACGATCGCGATCATCGACATCACAGGCGTGCCGACGGTAGACACTCTCGTCGCCCAGCACCTGCTGAAGACCGTCGCCGCCGCCCGACTGATGGGCGCTGACTGCATCATCAGCGGCATCCGCCCGCAGATAGCCCAGACGATCGTCCAACTGGGAGTGGAGCTCAACGAGGTGACCACGAAGGCTTCCATGGCGGCAGCTTTGCGATTGGCCCTGGAGCGGAGCGGCCAGGCCCATGATGAGACATCCTGGGATGTCGCGAGGAGATAGCGAGGTGGAGCGGATACCGATCCTCAAGATGGGTGAATTCCTGCTGGTGACGATCCAGGTCGACATGCACGACCGCCTGGCAATCGCTCTCCAGGATGACCTGATGGACCGGATCGCCAGCACGTCCGCGCGGGGAGTGCTGATTGACATCTCGGCCCTTGAGATCGTGGACTCGTTTATCGGCCGGATGATCGGCGATATCGCTGCGATGTCGCGCATCCTCGATGCGCAGACCGTGGTTGTCGGGATGCAGCCCGCAGTGGCGATCACGCTGGTGGAGCTGGGCTTGTCCCTGAGCGGTGTCAGTACTGCGTTGAACGTCGAGAAAGGTATGAACCTGCTGCAGGCGTCGCTGCCACTACCGGCTGAAGAGAGCGCCGATGGTTATAACGAAGGATGAAATAGTACCCGTCCGCTCTTCAGAAGACATCGTTCGGGTGCGGCAAGCTGTGCGCAATTGGGCCATCGATATGGGTTTTGGCCTGGTCGACCAAACCAAATTGGTTACGGCGGCGAGTGAGCTGGCGCGCAATACGGTGAATTACGGCGGAGGAGGCACTGTGCGGATGGGAGTCCTAAACAACGGATCCCACGTGGGCCTGCAACTCACCTTCGAGGATCATGGCCCCGGTATCGCCGACGTCGAATTGGCACTGCGGGACGGCTATACAACTGGCAGCGGCCTGGGTCTGGGCTTGGGTGGCGCCAGGCGGCTGGCGAACGAGTTCGAGATAGACTCCCATCCAGGAGAGGGGACACGAGTACGTATCATCCGGTGGACGTGAGAGACCCGTTCAATCCCGTAGAAGTGAAAAGATCTTTGGTCCTGCCGGTAACCGAGATCAGCCAGGTTGCGGAGACACGTCGCGCGGCCACGAGGCTTGCTGGCCAGCTCGCCTTTGATGAGGATGGCATCGGCAAGATCGCCCTCATAGTCACCGAAGCGGCAACCAACCTGGCCAAGCACGCTACAGGGGGAGAAATACTACTGTACGCCCTGCAATCTGGCCAGATCGGCGGTATCCAGGTGCTGGCGCTAGACAAAGGGCCGGGGATCGCCAACGCTGCACAAGCATTGCGCGACGGATATTCCACTACCGGTAGCCCGGGCACCGGTATGGGCGCAATAGTGCGCCTCGCCGATTTGTTCGATATCCACTCTGTGCCGGGCGCAGGAACGGCGTTGTTGGCCCGTCTCTGGTCGAAGCCCTTGTCTGCCACACGACCACCCCTCTTGGAGGTGGGCGCGCTGTCGTTGCCCAAACCCGGCGAAGTCGTCTGTGGCGACCGGTGGGCGGTAGCCCGGTTCCCCGAGAGGGCTCTGATCCTCGTGGCCGACGGCCTGGGCCACGGTCAGGGCGCCGCCGAAGCTGCCCTGGAAGCCGTACAGACCTTTCACGAGCGGGCCGCTCTGACACCAGCCGAGATAGTCGAGTCCATCCACGCCGCGTTGCGCAGCACACGAGGGGCGGCGGTCGCGGTGACCGAGATAGCCCCTTCGCACGAGGCTGTACGCTTCGCGGGAGTTGGCAACATCAGCGGCGTCGTACTTTCAGGTGAGGGTAGCCGCCAGATGGTCTCGCATAACGGCACCGCCGGACACTCGGCGCGCAGGATACAGGAATTCACCTATCCCTGGTCCTCTGACGCGCTCCTGGTTCTATATTCCGACGGGTTGGTTAGCCACATCCACCCCGAGCGCTACCCCGGACTGCTCAAGCGCCATCCCGACCTCATCGCCGCCACTCTCTACCGCGATTACGCTCGGCGCCGCGACGATGTCACCGTCGCGGTGGCTCGAGAACGTCAGAGCGGGGATACCGGATGACGTTACCAATACTCACCGTTGCGATCCACTCCGAGGACGATGTGGTGACCGCGCGTCAGCGAGCCCGGCAGATCGCGAGACTGCTCGGATTCGACCAGCAAGACCAGACGCGTGTCGCCACCGCAGTCTCGGAGATCACCCGTAATGCCTTCTCGTATGCGGAAGGAGGGCGGGTCGAATTTCTCGTCGATGAGACGGCCACTCCGACGCTCTTACTGACGTGCGTCACCGATCACGGGCCAGGGATCGAGAACGTGCGACAGGTTCTCGCGGGGCAGTACCGGTCCGCTACGGGTATGGGGCTGGGTATCATCGGCGCCAAGCGGCTGATGGATCTCTTCGAGATTGAGTCCTCCCCAGCGCGCGGGACGAAGGTCTTGATGGGGAAGCAGTTCCCGATGGACACAGCGACGTTCGTCCCGGCAAACCTCGTTGCGATCTCAAACGAGCTGGCGCAGCTGGCGCCTCGGACGCCCCTGGCGGAACTTCAGCAGCAGAACCAGGAGCTCATGCGCACCCTTGACGAGTTGCGCCTGCGGCAGGAGGAACTGACCCGTCTGAACTCCGAACTTGAAGACACCAACCGTGGCGTGGTGGCGCTCTACGCTGAGCTGGACGAGAAGGCGGAGCAACTGCAGCGTGCGAACGAGTTGAAGACACGCTTCCTCTCGAACATGGGTCACGAGTTCCGCACACCGGTCAACTCCATCTTGGCGCTTACCCGGCTCCTGCTCGAACGTACCGACGGGGAGTTGATGGAGGAACAGGAAAAGCAGACAACCTTTATCCGGCAGGCTGCTCAGGATCTCTCCGACCTGGTCAACGACCTGCTGGATCTGGCGAAAGTCGAGGCCGGCATGATCGACGTTCGGCCGGAGGAGTTTCGGGTGGCTGACCTCTTCGGCGCGCTGCGCGGGCTCTTCCGCCCACTTGTCGTCCCAGAGGTAACCCTCCTCTTCGAGGAATCCGACGGCATCCCGCCCCTCTACACTGACGAGGGGAAGGTCTCCCAGATCATGCGAAATTTCGTCTCTAATGCCCTCAAGTTCACAGAGCGAGGTCATGTGCGCGTCTCGGCAACGTTGGATGCTGCGCGTCAGACGGTAGTCTTCGCCGTCGCCGACACCGGTATCGGCATCGCTCCCGAGGATCAGGTCCAGATCTTTGAGGAGTTCGCCCAGGCGGAGCACCCGATACAGCGTCTTACCAAGGGCACCGGGCTGGGACTGCCCCTGGCCAGGAGGCTTACGGAGCTACTCGGAGGCAGCGTGAACTTACAGAGCGCGCCGGGCCGTGGGTCTGTTTTTTCCGCTGTCGTCCCACTCGTCTACAGCGGGCCAGCCCAGGTTCCGGCGGAACCTGAACGGCACCGGCTGCAAACGCCCCCTCCCTTATTGAATAGAGAACGTCCGGAGAACATATTGATCATCGACGATGACGTAGCGGCACGCTACGTGTTGAAACGGTTCCTCGCTGAGACATCCTTCACGATCATCGAAGCCACCAACGGACCGGAAGGACTGCGCATGGCCCGCGAGAACCGCCCTCAGATTATCTTTCTCGACCTGATGATGCCGGAGATGAGTGGCTTTGAGGTGCTCCAGCGGTTGAAATCTGACCCGGTTACCCGCGACATTCCGGTCATCATCATCACCTCGAAACCGCTGCAAGATAGGGACAGGAGTTCTCTCG
>DASSJP010000577.1:0-3028 GCA_035691165.1 Rubrobacter sp. | reverse complement strand
GGCGTTGATACGGCACTGTACGGAAGGAGAGCGCACCTCCTCCCCCTCCATCCAGCACTCGACGATGCCGCCCATCTCCTCGAACTTTCTCCGGTAACGCTCCCAGGTCTCGCCCACGGATTCGATCCTGATGCGCCTCGGCAGCTCGTCCCTGACCCAGCGTGCGAGGTCCCTTCCCTCGGGCGCGCCGTCGTATGCGAAGAGTGCGTTCCCCTCGCCCGAGAAACCCTCGTCGAGTTTGATCGCCGCGCGCCGCAGTTCAGGATTGCGACGTTTGAGCTCGACGACGGCCTCGATCACGTCGTCCCCGTCGCGCAGATGCTCGAAGCCCTCAGGCAACGCGACCCCGGCCTCCCTGAACGCCTCCCTGCTGCCGCTCTTGGTCCCGAGGTAGTTGAGTTCAGGGTCGTTGCCGTAGAGTGGGATGCCCAGCCGCACGGCGAGGCTGCGCTCCAGCGGCGTGCTGTTGAAGCAGGTCAGGTGCGCCGCTTCCGGGTCTGTGATCGCAGACCTTATCCGCTCCACCACGCGCGGGCGGTCCAGGATCTTGCGCGTCAGCGGAACGTCTGAGGCGTCGTGGCATGAGAGAAGCGTCAGACGGCTACGGGCGTGACGCACGGGGACGCCGGGCAGGAGGTGCAGATAGTAGTCGACGATCGCCCTCGCGATGTGCTGGCTCGTGACGTAGACGACGCGGGTACGGGGCAAACGCAAGAGCATCAGCATGCACAGCAGCCGCTCCTCGTAGTGGTGCGCACCGGGGATCTTCGCCAGTTCCTCTACGTCGAGCGTGAGGCTGGGTACGACCACGACCGTCTGGCGGGCACGAGGGTCGGAGAGCACCCTCCTGGCGAGCGGCTCCAGCTTCTCCTGCAAAGCCGCGAAGCGTCGCAGTTCCTCGGCGGAGCCAGGCTCAGGCGCGTTCGATAGACGCGTCGGTGTTGAGATCACATCAGCCATCCCTTATCCCTGAACGAAAATTATACGCGAGGCTCCGATGTGCCGCAGAAACGTCTGCCCGGCTCTCAGCAAGTGCTACTCGAACGTCAACGGGCAGTGGTAGAAAATCCGGATCAATCCCTTGCGAAATGTGCGGTAAACTCTGGACATGAGGCCCGCCGTGCGCGGCCTTTTTCGTTGCTTTGATCTCTCACACGCGGTGGGAGAAGTGTGTCAGGAGAACTAGTGGAATACCGCAACATCGCAATCATCTCGCACGTCGACCACGGCAAGACCACCCTCGTGGACGGTCTGCTCAAGCAGACCCTCGAGCTCGGCCACGGGCAGGAGATCTCCGAGCGCGCCATGGACAGCAACGTTCTGGAGAGGGAACGCGGCATCACCATCCTGGCCAAGAACACGGCAGTGGAGTACGAGGGGGTCAAGATCAACATAGTCGACACCCCGGGCCACACGGACTTCGGCGGCGAGGTCGAGCGCGTCCTCGGCATGGTTGACGGCTGTCTCCTCTTGGTCGACGCTGCCGAGGGCCCGATGCCCCAGACGCGCTTCGTGCTCCGCAAGGCCATCGAGCTCGGCCTCAAGCCCATCGTGGTCGTCAACAAAGTCGACCGTATGGACGCCCGCCCGGAAGAGGTCGTCGACCTCACCTTCGACCTGATGGCCGACCTCGGCGCCTCGGACGAGCAGCTGGACTTCCCGATCCTCTACGCCGTAGCGCGCGAGGGAAGGGCCTTCAGAGACATGGACGAGCCACGGGACGACATGAGGGAGCTCTTCGAGACGGTGCTCGAGGAGATCCCCGCTCCCGAGGTAGACCTCGCAGCCCCCTTCCAGATGCTCGTCACCAACCTGGACTACTCCGAGTACCTGGGGCGCATCGTGGTCGGTCGCGTGCGGCGCGGCGAGGTCAGGCGCGGCGAGTTCGTGAACCTGATCCACAAGGACGGCACGATGACGAAGACGCGCGTGGTTCAGCCGTTCACGCACCTCGGGTTGCAGCGCATCGAGACGGATGAGGTCGGTGCAGGCGACATAGTGGCCCTCTCGGGTATCGAGGACGCCCAGATCGGGGAGACAGTAGCCGACCTCGCCGACCCGGAGGCGCTGCCAATTATCACGGTGGACGAGCCGACGGTCAGCATGATGTTCGGGCCGAGCACCTCCCCCTTCGCTGGCAAGGAGGGCAGGTACGTAACGTCACGCCATCTCAGGGACCGCCTGAAGAAAGAAGTCCAGACCAACGTGTCGTTGCGCGTCGAGGAGCTGCGCCCCGACGAATTCGAGGTCTCGGGACGCGGTGAACTGCATCTGTCCATCCTACTGGAAACTATGCGCCGCGAGGGATACGAGGTTCAGGTTGGCGCACCGAGGGTCATCATTCGCGAGATCGAAGGCAAAAAGCACGAGCCCTTCGAGCACCTGGTCATCGACGTTCCAGAGCGGTTCGTCTCGACTGTGATCGGGGTTCTGACGGGACGCAAGGGCCAGCTCGTGGACGTGGAGCCGCAGGGCTCGCGCACGCGGATAGAGTTCAAGATCCCCGCCCGTGCGCTGTTCGGCTTCCGCACTCAATTCCTCTCAATGACGCAGGGAGAAGGCATCATGAGCCACGTCTTCGACGGCTACGCGCCGTGGGCCGGCGACCTCAAGACCCGCCAGAACGGCAGCCTCGTGGCCAGCGAGGCTGGAAGCGCCTTCGCCTACTCCATCTGGAAGCTACAGGATCGGGGCAGCTTCTTTATCACGCCAGCCACCGAAGTCTATGTCGGCATGGTCGTCGGCGAGAACAACCGCCAAGGCGACCTCAACGTCAACGTCTGCAAGAACAAGAAGCTCACCAACGTCCGCTCCGCCGGCGCAGACGACGCCCTCAACCTCACGCCTGTGCGCAAGATGACCCTTGAAGACGCCCTCGAATACATCGGCGAAGACGAGCTCGTCGAGATCACCCCGAAAAACATCCGCCTGCGCAAGAAGATCCTCGAACCAGGGATGCGGAAGTAGATCTGACCCTGCAATAAGACGATGATCTAGAGATACTAAGGTCTACCTGATGGGCGGAACG
>DASSJP010000576.1:0-2110 GCA_035691165.1 Rubrobacter sp. | reverse complement strand
AGATACTGCCAGTAAGGGTTCTCCACCCATCTCCGGAGAACCGCCTCGTCAGAGAGGTCGTGGGTGTACTTGAGGTAGTGCCGGCTCACCATCAACCTCGTGGATGTGGCGGGCCGCCCCGTCCCCTCGCTGTAGTACGTCCCGAAATGCTCGTCGAAGCTCCTCCAGTCGATCTGTTGAGCCAGCTTCACCAAGGGGTGCCTCTCGTTGAGCAGATTCGCAAGTCGCGTCCTCTCCATACGCATCTCCCCCTGATCCTCGCAGTCCGGGCTGGGTCGTGGCTCCATCCTCCGATTTTGCAAGAAAAGCGCCCGAAAAGCACCGAAACCCTGCAATACCTCGACTCCGGATCTTCGCGGAAGCGTCGTTCATACCCACATCCACCTGTTTTTCAGGATCGACTAAGTATCGCGCGACGTGTATCGTCTCGCCAGTCTCGACGCCCCGCGCCCTGTAGGGTCGAAGCGACAGTGTAGGCTTCAGAGTTTGCCTGTTCGCGGAGCCCCTCGTGATGCGCGAGGCGATTCGCCTGATGTTGTAGCGAAACCCCTGACTAGAAGAACATCCCTGGCTGTCACAAGGGGTGCTGCATTTAAGGCCCGGGGACGGTTCGCAAGCCGCCCCGGACCCGATGCCCCTAAACCATCAACATTACCGGGTTCTCGAGAACCCGCTTGACTTCCGCCATATACAAGGCGCCGTCGCGGCCGTTGGCGATGCGGTGGTCGGCCGAGAGGGTCAGCTTCATGAAGCTCCCCGGCACTACCTCGCCGTTCTCGTCGTAGGTCGGGCGCTTCTCGATAGAGCTAACCGCGACGATGGCGGCCTGCGGCGGGTTGATGATCGCGGTGAAGCTCTCGATACCGAACATGCCCATGTTGGAGACGGTTATGGTGCCGCCCTGGTACTCGTCGGGCTGGAGCTTGCCGTCGCGCGCCCTGGTGGCGAGGTCTTTAGATTCATGGGAGATGGTCGAGAGGCCCTTGCTGCCGATATCCCTGATGACAGGGGTTATGAGCCCTTGATCCAGGGCCACCGCCATGGCCATGTCAACCTTCTCGTGCAACTCTACCCCGCGCGTGGTGTAGAGCGCGTTGAGGTTCGGATATCTCCTGAGGGCGACGGCGCAGGCCTTCATCACGAAGTCGTTGACGGAGAGCTTGATCCCCTCGCCTTCGAGCTCCTCGTTGAGCTGCTTGCGCAGGGCCATCGTGGCGTCCATCCTTACCTCTACGGTGGCGTAGAAGTGCGGGACGTGCTGCTTGGCCTCGGTCATCCGTTCGCCGATTACCTGCATCATGCGCGTCGGCTCGACGAGCTGCGTCCCCGGCTCCCCGGTCGGTTCGGGCAGACGGGCCGGCTGGAAGCCCTGCATCTCGGCCTGCGGCTGCTCCGGTGCCGCCACCTCGCCAGCTTCCCCGTCTTCGTCCCTCTTCGCCGTACCGCTCTCCATGGCGGCCCGCACGTCGCGCTCCACGATGCGGCCCGCCGGACCCGAGCCGTCGACCTTGGCGAGGTCGAGGTCGTTCTCGGCGGCCAGCCTGCGGACTATGGGAGAGGCCCTGAAGTGCCCGTCGGCCCTGCCGTCAGCCTGCTGCCCTCCGGCTTCCTTCCCTGCTTCCTCCGCTTCCTCGGGGCCCCCGGTCTCGGTGGCCGTGGCCTGGGCCCCGCCGCCGTCTTCCTCGCCGCCCTCTTCGGCTTCCTGTTGTCCGCCGCCTTCGCCGCGCTCGGGGACCTCTTCGCCTTCGCCCTGGATGAAGGCAATAGCCTCGCCCACGGGTATGTCCTGGCCCTCGTCCGCGATCAACTGCGCCAGCGTTCCGGCATCCTCGGCTTCGAGCTCCATCGTGACCTTGTCGGTCTCGATCTCGGCTATCGGGTCGCCCTCGGAAACTTCGTCACCCTCGCTCTTGAGCCACTTGACGAGGGTGCCCTCCTCCATCGCATCGCCCATCTTGGGCATGATCACTTCCGGCAACTTACTTCTCCTCCATGTAGAGCACCCTGCGTGCCGCGTTAGCCACCTGCTTCTCACTCGGGAAGGCCGCAAGCTCCAGGTTCCGCGCGTACGGCGCAGGAACCTCCGCTCCGCTAACCCGCTGCACCGGGG
>DASSJP010000575.1:0-7217 GCA_035691165.1 Rubrobacter sp. | reverse complement strand
ATGGTGTCACGCGCGTGACGCAGGGCATCGGGAAGGTCGGAGATCGGGACACACACGTCCGTGCTCATCATTCCCTTGCCGGGATAGAGGACGCGGATGGCGATGGCGGCTTCGTGGCGGGCCTCCCATAGCTTCTCGCGCGCCGCATCGTCGGCCTCGAACTCGAACGAAGAGCAACCTTCGGACGCAGAGATGGCTCGCGCCACTTCCACGTCGGCTTCCACGCTCGCTTCCGACCCGCTGAACTCGAGGAAGAGGGTCGGGGCCACGTCGTAGTCGGTACCCTTGTAGGCGTTCACGGCACCGACCGTGCGGGCGTCCACCAGCTCGACCCGGCCTATCCTCATGCCGGTCCGGATCATGGCCACGGCGGCCCTTCCCGCCGCCTCGATGTCGGGGAAGATAGCCCTGGCAGCCACGGTACGTTCGGGGAGCGGGTAAAGGCGTAGGATCAACTCCGTGAAGACGCCCAGTGTTCCCTCTGACCCCACGAAGAGCCCTGTCAGGTTGTATCCGGCCGATGACTTCATCGCCATCCCTCCGGTCCGCATCACCGTCCCGTCTCCGAGCACAACCTCGAGGCCGAGGACCTGGTCCCGCATCACCCCGTACTTGACCGCGTTCGTGCCGCTGGCATTCGTCCCCGCCATACCACCGAGTGAAGCGTCCCAGCCGGGATCCACGGGAAAGAGCAGCCCGTATTCGGCGAGCGCGGCGTTGAGCACTCCGTGTGTGACGCCAGGCTGAACCCGCGCGATGAAATCGTCCGGCCTGACCTCGAGGATACGGTTCATTCTTCCGAAGTCGAGGCTGATGCCGCCGTGGACGGGCAGGATGTGCGCCTCCAGGCTGCTCCCCTGCCCGAAGGGCACGATGGGTACCCCGTGCTCGTTGGCGAAGCGCAGGACCCAGACGACTTCATCGCGGCTCTCGGGGTAGACCACGGCGTCGGGCTGGACCGGGGCATGGTAGGTGAAGATACCGCCCCCGTGAAGGTCCATGTCGCCACCACCGGAGACGATGCGGTCTTCCGGCAGGACGGTGCCGAGTTCCGCGAGCAGGTCCATGATCTACGCCGTCTCGACCGGGTTGGTGAGGGTTCCGAGGCCCTCTATCTCGATACTCACCTCATCCCCGGCCTTCAGCCAGACCTGCGGGTCGCGGGCCATCCCGACGCCGGGTGGCGTTCCGGTGAGGATCACATCTCCAGGGACCAGCGTCATGCCCTGGGAGAGGAAAGAAATCAGCTCGGCCACGGGGAAGATCATGTCCGATGTCGTCCCATCCTGCATGACCTGGCCGTTCAGGATGCACCGGACCGAGAGGTTCTGCGGATCTTCGATCTCGTCTGCGGTCGCGATGTACGGCCCGATGGGACAGAAGGTGTCTATAGACTTACTCCTGGTCCACTGACCACCTTCCGAGAACTGGAGGTCGCGCGAGGATACGTCGTTGGCGTTCGCGTAGCCGAAGACGTAGTCGAGGGCCTCGGACTCCGAGACCTTGCGGGCTGTTCGCCCGATGATGACCGCCAGCTCCGCCTCGTAGTCTGCTTGCTCCGTGATCGGCGGTATCCGGATAGCTTCGCCGTGGCCGATCACCGTGTTCGGATACTTGGCGAAGACTATGGGCTTCTCCGGGATTTCGTCCTGTGTCTCGGTCGCGTGCTCCGCGTAATTACGTCCTATGCAAACGATCTTCTGCGGCCTCGCTATGGGGGCGTGGATGCGCGCCTCATCGAGCGATACGGTGCCCTCGCCGGGCTCGGGGCTTCCGCCATGCTCGATAAACTCGACCATGCTGTCGCCGCCAAGGGGCTGTATCTCCCCTTCGTCGATAGACCCGATCCTGGTCTCCCCACCGTTCACAGAATACGTTACGAGCTTCAAAAGCTCTCCTTTCCCTCCGTTCGAAGATGCAGCGCTACGCATCTTATCAGCAAGTCGGGACCTCCCGCGTCACTACGGTTGCAGCCGCTCTATCTTCCATCCCCCCCCAATGCGACGGTAGACGAGCCTATCGTGCAACCGGTTCTCGCGCCCCTGCCAGAACTCGATCTCCTCGGGCTCGACCCTGTATCCGCCCCAGAAAGGAGGGCGTGGGATCTCACGCCCCTCGTACTCCGCCTCCAGAGCCCGCACGCGCTCCTCAAGGACGCTCCTGTCCTCGACAGGCTGGCTCTGCTCCGATGCCCAGGCTCCGAGACGACTCCCTCGCGGACGGCTCAGGAAGTAGGCATCGGACTCCTCGCCGGTGAGACGACTCGCGCGGCCCTCGATCCTGACCTGCCGCTCCAGTTCGCCCCAGTAGAACAGGAGGGCGCACAGAGGATTCGCCTCGATCTCACGGGCCTTGCGTCCCTCGTAGTTGGTGTAGAAGACGAAACCCCGCTCGTCGTAGCCCTTGAGAAGTACGACGCGGGCGGAGGGCCTGCCTTCTCCTGTGGCGGTGGCAAGGATCATCGCGTTCGGCTCGTGGAGGTCCGCTTGGATGACCTTATCGAACCATTCGTGGAACTGTACTATTGGGTCGGGATCTACGTCGGCTTCGACGAGGCCGGCGCGGGTGTACTCCTTGCGGAGGCGCGAGGCATCCAAGATCTACCAGCCCCAGGTTCCTGGGGCGCCCTTGAACGGGCCGACTATCTCGGGAGTGATCCAACCTCCATAGAAGTCCCCCGCCTGAGCCTCAACCTTCTCCCCACCGACCCAGCATGCGTCCATCTTCACCGGGTAGAAAGCCACGTAACCTTCGAGGCTCGCGAACGGCGGCGTAGGGTGAGGGTAGAACCACGCAGCCCGCTGCTCCGTCCGTTCTTCTGTCACCACGTCGTAGTAGCTTGCGCGTCCCTTCCACTCGCAGTACGAGCTCCCACCCGAGGGCTCCAGATGCTCCATCCTTATGTCCTCGGGCGGGAAGTAGTACACGGGCGGATGGCTCGTCTCGAGAACACGTTTCGCCCGCGTCGTGTAGGCGAGCGTCATACCGCCGAAGACGACCTTGACCTTCCTTACCACGTCCTCCAGCCTCGGTGGGCGCGGATAATCCCAGACGGACTCCTGTCCCTGACCGGGTTCCACTCGCTGATGATCCATGAGAACCTCCTCGACGGTGACTAACGATAATTGTAAGGCGACTAGCTCCTGTACCAGCAGTATCGGCGCGATCACCGATCAATGTCATCGGGTTCGAGGAGCGTGGAGTGGTGGTCCCGGAGCGGCCTGAGACGGTTTTCGACCTCTTCCCAAACGATCTCCAGGTCCACGCCCATGTAATCGTGAATCAGTGCGTCGCGCGTCCGAGCCATGTTCCTCCACGGTATCTCCGGATGTGCTGAGCGGATCTCCGGCGAGAGACTTTTTGTCGCCTCGCCCACTACCTCCAGATTACGAACGGTCGCGTCCTGAGCCATGCTGGAATGCATGAAATCTTCCCTACCTCCAGCGGTGTACGCCTCTATGCGCTCCAGGCTCTCCAGGATGTGCCGCAGATAGACCTCATCGTCGGTCACAGGGGCATCGCCTCGCGCAGCACCTTCTCACGGATATGCGGCGAGAGCGACCTCTCCGTCACGATGTCCACACTTCGGCCCGACACTTCCTCCAACTCGTCTTTCAATTCGATCAGGTCGAAGAGATCTCGTCCTGGCTCGAACTCGATGAGAAGGTCGAGGTCGCTCCCTTCCGCGTCTGTGCCTCGCGCCACCGAGCCGAACACCCGTACGCCGTGTCGGCGGGCCGCTTCCACGACCTGTTTCCGAGATATATTCCCAAAGAGTTGCGACATTTCCCCGCTTACCACTCGTTCTCAGCCAGCTCCCACTGAATGATAGCAGCGGCGAGCACAGCGGAGCGTTATGGCCGGTGGTGAGGACGGTGCGAAGGCGTCGTTCTCTCACGGCAGTAACCACAGACAGGGTAGGCCGCCATCGCGAGGGTGTATAGTTCACTAAGGGCTGAGCGGCTCCGTGAGAGAAGGTACGTTTGCTTTCCAGGGTCAGGGATGGTCTTTCCGCGGGGTATGGCCGCCTCAGGACCAGCGTGTGGCCTGTAGGTCAGGCGGCTGCAGCGGCGACCCTGGCTTACTTCCTGGCTAACGTCATTATCGGGCACGGGCAGCCCTTCTTCGCCCCCATAGCCGCCGTTATCTGCCTCAGCGTCACGTTAGGTCACAGGAACAGGCGCGCCGTCGAGCTCGTCTTCGGGGTGGCCGTCGGGCTCATGGTGGCCGACCTTCTGGTACTGGTCATAGGGAACGGTACTCTCCAGATCGCGGTCGTCGTGCTCCTGGCGATGGCCGCGGCGGTGTTCTTCGGTGGAGGGACGTTACTGGTGAACCAGGCGGCCATCTCGGCGATCCTCGTGGTCGTATTGCAGCCTCCCGAGGCTGTCTTCTCGCCCGACCGCTTCGTGGACGCGCTCATCGGCGGAGGCGTGGCACTCGCGATCAATTACCTGTTTCCAGTCAACCCCGAGCGGCTGGTCGAGAGGGCCGCAGCCCCCCTCTTCGAGGAGCTTGCCGCGGTGCTGGAGGAGATCTCCGCCGTACTCGAAAGCGGCGACGCGGAGCGGGCCGAACGAGCCCTGGAGCAAGCCAGGGAGATAGACGACAGGGTCAGGACCCTCAACGAAGCGCTCGAAGCCGGCCACGAGACGGCCAGGCTCTCCCCCACCCGCCGCAGATCCCTCAGGCAACTGGAATTCTACGGGAGCATGGGCATCAGGATAGAACTTGCCGTCATTAACACCCGCGTACTGGCCCGCGGCGTGTACAACGCCGTCAGACGCGGAGACAGCATAGCCCCGCAGCTACCCGAGGCCGTTCTCGACCTCGCACGCTCGGTGAAGGCCCTGGCAGCATTCCTGGAGGACGGCGAAGGTCCTGAGGAAGCCCGCCGGTGGGCACTCGAGGCAGCCGGGCGCGCGACCGAGATCCTCGACGAGCGCCACGACCTCGGGATCAGCGTCCTCGTCGGCCAGGTCCGGTCTGCCGCCGTCGACCTGCTCAGGAGCACGGGGATGGATCAGGCATCTGCCCTGCGGGCTCTGGAGGACGCCGCCGGACGCGCCTCGGAGATCGGGTAGGGGCGGTTCGCGAACCGCCCCTACCCGATCAGGGCGTCTACTTCGATCTCGACCAGGATCTCGGGCGCTATGAGGCGGCTGACCTCGACCATGCTCGTGACGGGCCTTACCTTCCCGAAGCATTCGCCGTGGGCCTCCCCCACCTTCTCCCAGTCATCGATGTTGACGACGTAGATCCTGGTTCTCACCACGTCCGAGAGATCCGCCCCGACAGCCTGAAGCGCTACTTTGATGTTGTTTATGGCCTGGACGGTCTGCGCGTAGGGATCACCAACCCCCACGTAGCCGCCACTCCCGTCCGTGGCCGTGGTGCCCGAGACATACACGAAGGGTCCGCGCCTGACGGCCCGCGAGTAGCCAACTTTGCTCTCCCATACCGTGCCGCTGGTTACGTTCTCCCGCCTCATGCAAGTCCCCCGGACGCAAGGAATCGAACCGGTCCATTCTACCTTCCCGCTGTCACAGCAGCCCCTGGCTTTCGAGTTCTTCCCTGAAACGGCGTCCCTCTTCGGAGCCTTCCCTGTAGAGAACGGCCGGCTCTCCGATGGGGGTTGAGATGCTCTCATGGACGCCTCGCTCCGGAGAGCCGTATGTTTTTCCCGTCCACAGGTGGACCCAGTTGCCAGCAGGAAGGTAGATCTCAACGGTGTCCTCGCGGGGGTCGAGTACCGGTGCCACCATGAAGTCCGTGCCAACCATGAACTGGTAGTTCAAACCGAGTACCCCAGAATCGTGAGGATAATGTATGAACGGGTGACGGACGACGGGGAGGCCCGTCTCGGACGCTTCCTTGACGAGTTCCATCCTGTAAGGCTTCCAGGCCGTGTAGATTCTGGCGAAGCGGACGAAGTGCCTGAGAGTCTCCTCGTCGGAGTAGATCTGGTGGTTGACCTCGGGTATGTTGCCCTCGTGCGTGCGGAACACCGCGGTAAAGGCGCTGAGTTCGATCCAGCGCATGAGCAGCTCTTTCGAACGATGGTACTTCAGCAATGGTTGGTCTATGGCAGTGTAGCCGCCGATATCGGTGTGTTCGAGGCTGTAGCCTGAGAGACCACTGGAAAGCAGGCCGGTGACGGCGCTCCTGATGCCGTCATGCTCATCCCAATCAACTAACTGATCTCCGAGCCAGAAAAGGGCGCCGTAGTGAGGACTCTTCGTATAGCCCGAGCGGTTGAAGAAGACTATATCGTCCTCCCGTCCCGCCTCGCGGATCGCTTCCAGGTTGACCTCGGCCCACTCCTCAGCGTAGCGGTTATGGTAGCCCCTCGGGTCGGCCCCGGAGTCGAGCACAGCGTCGTAGGGAAGTCCCTCGCCGAAGTCAGCCATCCACCCTGAGGCGCCGCTCCCTATTAGGGCAATCTTTATGATGTCTTCCATCCAGCTCCGCGCCTCAGGGTTGGTGAAATCTACCATCGCAGCGGAGAAGTACCCGACCTCGATCATGTAGGGCTCGCCCCGCTCGTTCGCTACGAGATACCCTTTCTCCTTCGCCTCGGCGAAGAGGTTGCGCCGGTAATTGGATTTTCCCTTGGGGTCGGTCAGGAACGGGTTCACGTACGTCAGGACCTTTACGTCCTGACGCCGTAGTTCGGCGACGAGCCGCCCCCACCCCGGGTAATGATCCTCGTCGAGCTCCCAGTTCCACCAGAGCTGCGTCCCGAAGCCGGTTTTTCTCTGCCCCACCCAGTCCTGCAACCAGAGGGCGGCCACGGGCGTATTCAATGCTTTGAGGTCTCCGTAAATCTTCCGCACCCGGTCCGTGCCGCCCTGCAGACAGACGACGGCGCCGCTAAGGACCCATTCTGGGAGCGGACGCATCCTGCCTGAGTACTCTGTGTACTGCTCTATCAGCTTGGTCGGGGTATCTCCGCTCAGGATCTGTCCGCTCATCCGGGATGAGAACACCTGGACCTGTACCCTGTCCTCCTCCCGCAGGTCGAAGGAGGAGTACTCGTAGTTCTCAAGGAACAGGGAGTGCAGCTTACTGGTAATGTAGTGCGGCACGCAGGCGCCGCTGTTGTAAGGTGTCCCGCCCGCGCCGGCCTTCCAGTCGACCGCCCACGTTATTGGCTGCTCGCCCCTGCCTATTCCCTGCTCCTGGATGAAGATGGGGACCATGCGTCCCTTCATGTC
>DASSJP010000574.1:0-2624 GCA_035691165.1 Rubrobacter sp. | reverse complement strand
GTGGCCGGCGACTGGAAGTACGACTTCACAGACGAGGATAGGCGCATCTTCAAGCGGGAGGCAGGAGAACTTCTGATCCGGCTATCCTACGAGAAGAGTGGCGACTGGTAGATTATGAACTTCGGGCTCGTGGGGACACTGGCGTCAAGACTTTCGTCCTGCAGGCCACTTATTAGACGTAGCGAAGAAGGAGGCGTTGCTTGCCGATCTTCCGATTCGACAAAGCTTTACGCGTCACGCGAGGGGCGAAGAAGTTCCTCAACATCGAGGGCGGCGTCTCGCGCGGCTCGCCACCGGCTGTGGACGAGCAAAACGTGAACCGGGCTGAGAACCGGAAGAGGCGCCGGCAACGCATAACCGGGCTCAAGAACGAGTTACAGGTCAAGAGGCGGGATCTCCGTCAGATCACATCGGATATTCGTACCGCGAGGCGAGGGGCAGACGAGGGCGAGCAGCTCGAGCACGTAAAGAAAGCCAAGAGGAAACAGCAAGAGATATTCCAGCTACAGATCGGGCTTCGCGCCGTTAAGGAGGGAGCGGAGGATACGCTCGCGACGGGCGCGCTGCCCGACTTCGCCGTTATCGGGGCCGCCAAGTGTGGGACGACTTTCTTCTACCACCTTCTGACCAAACACCCTCACGTCGAGCCAGCCGCTACCAAGGAGATTCACTACTTCGACATGCTCTTCGACGAAGGCATCGAGTGGTACCGACGGTGCTTCCCGACGCCCCGATTGAAGGAAGGCCGGAAGACGATCACCGGAGAGGGCTCCCCATCGTATCTGTTTGACCCTCGCGCCCCGGAGAGAATGGCCGGGGTGGTGCCGCATGCGCGGCTGATAGCCTTATTGCGTAACCCGGTCGACAGAGCCCTTTCCGCCTATTACCACAGGCTCAGAAACGGGAATGAGTCCCAGACATTCGAAGAATCCATAAGAACCTCCCTCGAAGAAGATCCACACTCCAAGCACATGTCCCGGAACATCTACGTGGACCATCTCCAGCACTGGTCGGGCTTCTTCAGCGACGAGCAGATGCTGGTCCTAAAGAGCGAGAGTTTCTTCGAGCGCCCGCGGGAGACCCTGAAGGTCGTCTTCGAATTCCTCGACCTGCCTGATTGGGAACCTGGAGCTTCGGACCTGGGCGACAGGCTCAACAAGGGCGGATACGAGCAGAAGATGGACCCTGCCACCAGGCAGCGCTTGCAAGAATTCTTCGAGCCACACAACCAGAGGCTCTACGATTTCCTCGGCGTGGATTTCGGCTGGTAGATAAGCCGCACGCGTGGCCGGACGTCCGGAAAAGGGTGAGTCTCAGTACTAAGCCTTCTCGTACCGCGGTATTAATCCTTACTGTACAATAGTATTAAGCTGGTAAGTATCAAGCTGTGGCGCTGGTGGCCTTCGGTGGGCGAGTGCGACGATGTGAAGAGAGGCCCGGTTTTGTCTAGATGTGTGTCGGTCCCCTTGACCCTGTTGATAGGTCTCTTTACATGCTTTATCCATACCGGCCCTGCGGTGGCCTTGCCTAACGGGTTCGGTGATGGGAAGGTGGCCGACGTACCTGCTCCGACCGCGCTGGACTTCACGCCGGACGGGCGCATGCTGGTTACGAGCAAGTCGGGGAAGCTATACGTGGTGGCTGACGGGCGTAGGTCGGAGGCGCTTAACCTCGGTCCCGGCGTATGCTCCAACTCCGAGCGCGGGCTGCTCGGGGTTGCGGTGGACCCTGACTTCGAGGACGCCGGCCACAATTACGTCTATCTCTACTACACGTACAAGAAATTTGGCGAGTGCCCCGAGGGGGATCCCGCCAACCCGCGCAACCCTGTGAACAGGGTGTCCCGGTTCGTCATGTCAGGGAATAGCGTAGATAAGACGAGCGAGCTGGTCCTCATAAACAACATCCCATCGCCAAACGGCAACCACAACGCGGGAGACCTGAAGTTTGGCAAGGACGAGCTCCTTTACATCAGCGTCGGAGACGGGGGTTGTGACTACAACGAGAGGACCAAGTGCCAGTACGAGAACGACGCTTCCCGCGACCGTAACATCCTGCTCGGCAAGGTGTTGCGCATCGGGCGGGACGGTGATATCCCTGCGGGGAACCCTTACACGGGTTCGGGCAGTGATCGGTGCAACCAGACAGGACGCACCGTGAGGGGGAACAACTGCAAGGAGACCTTCGCGCGTGGCTTCAGGAACCCATTCCGTATGGCCTTTGATCCCGACGCCGCGGGTACTAGCTTTAGGATCAACGACGTCGGTGGACAAAGATGGGAAGAGATAGACCGCGGAGAGGCCGGCGCCGATTACGGCTGGAACCTCTGCGAAGGCCGCCACGACAACCCTGACCGCAGCGGCAAGGTGAATTGCTCGGGCAATATCTATACGGGACCGATCCACGAGTACAGTCACAGCTCGGGGTGCGAGTCCATAACCGGCGGCGCGTTCGTGCCTGACGGCTTCTGGCCCTCCTCATACGATGATGCGTATTTATTCGGTGACTACGTGTGCGGCAAGATCTTCAAGCTCACGCCCAAAGCGGGAGGCGGTCTCAGAAAAGAGCTGTTCGCGCGCAGGCTGGGTGCCGGCCCCATCGGCATGACCTTCGGTCCATACAAT
>DASSJP010000573.1:0-2317 GCA_035691165.1 Rubrobacter sp. | reverse complement strand
CTCGTGCTCGTGGGAGTGCCTGGCATCTGGCAGCAGGGCGTGCTTGGGGCCCTGATCCTGCTCGCCGTGACCACCGACGTCGTGCGCCGCCGGCTCCTGGGGGACAGGGCGTGAGCGCGGCGGTCCTCAGGCGCCTGAGGTTCTCCCGCGAGCTCGTCCTGCTTGGCGTGCTTGTCGCGCTTGTGGTCGCGATGAGCCTGCTCTCGCCCCTCTTCTTTACCGTGGGCAACATGCTCAACACCTCGCGCTACTTCGTCGAGGTCGGTCTCATGGCGCTCGGGATGACCCTGATCATCATAACCGGCGGCATAGACCTCTCTGTCGGGTCGAACCTGGCGCTGGTCTCGGTGGCCGTCGGTTTCAGCTACGCGGCCGGGTTGCCCCTGCCCCTCGCCATCGTGCTCGGCCTATTGGTCGGCGTGGCCGCCGGCTTCTTCAACAGCGTGTTCATAACGTTCCTGGAACTGCACCCGCTCGTCGTCACCCTGGGCACTTTCGCACTCTTCCAGGGGCTCGCCTACGGCCTGACGGGCGCGCGGGCGGTCTCGGACTTCCCTCCATGGTTCGCCTACTTCGGGCAGGCTTATCTGTTCAACGCGATACCGGGCCAGCTCTTCATCTTCGTGGCCGCGGTGGTCATCGTGTGGCTCATACTCTCGCGCACCCGATTCGGCCGCTACGTCTACGCCATCGGGAACAACGAGGAGGCCGCGCGTTTCTCGGGCGTGCCCATCCGCAGGGTCAAGGTGGCCATCTACTCTGGCATCGGGCTCCTGGTGGCGATAGCGTCGGTGATCTACACCTCGAGGGTCTACACGGCCAGGGGGGACGTCGGCCTTGGGTTGGAGCTTGATGTGATCTCCGCCGTGGTTTTGGGCGGGGCGAGCATCTACGGCGGCTCGGGGACCATAGGCGGTACCGTGCTCGGCGTCGTCATCATCGCGATATTGCGCAACGGCCTGCTCCTGGCCGGCGTGCCGAGCACCTGGCAGCTCTTTATCCTCGGCGTTCTGCTGCTCGTGGCCGTTTTCCTGAACGAGTTCTTCCGCAAGGGCGAGGAGTAGATCATGGCAGGGTAGGGTGGGTTTTCGAGGTCTGTGGAAGTTTATGGAAATGAGGAGGTAGCGTGTCAGGTTCGATGCGAAGTCTTAAGGTGGTCTCGACGGCCTTGCTCGCGGCGCTGGCCGTAGTGGTCGCCTCGTGCGGGGTCGGCCAGCAACCGTCGCAGCAGGGGGGAGGCGGCGGTGGGCCGGCCAAGATCTGCATGATGCCCAAGCTGGTCGGTATCCCGTACTTCAACGCCTCCGAGAAGGGGGCCAAGGAGGCCGCGAAGGAGCTGGACGTTGACCTGGTCTACGACGGTCCCACCGAGGCCAAAGCCGCGCTCCAGTCGCAGATGATCGAGCAGTTCGTCCAGCAGCAGTGCGGTGCGATCACGGTTGCCGCCAACGACCCGAACGCCCTCGCCCCGGCGATGAAGAAGGCCGACAACGCAGGCATCGCCACAGGCGCATGGGACGCCGACGTGGCCAAGGACGCGAGGGACGTGTTCGTCAACCAGGCCACCTTCCAGGCCATCGGCTACGAGCTGGTAGACGTTATGGCCGAGCAGACAGGCGGCAAGGGCAAGTTCCTGGTCGTTACCGGCTCCCTGACCGCTCCTAATCAGGTCGCCTGGCTCAAGGAGATGAAGGAGCGCATGAAGGAGAAGTACCCTGACATGTCCATCGCCGCCGTCGAGCCTGGAGAGGAAGACCTCCAGAAGGGCATTGACCTTACCAAGAACTACCTCAGGGCCAACCCCGACACGGCAGGCGTCTTCGGCATAACCTCGGTGGCGCTGCCGGGCGCGGCAGAGGCCGTCGAGCAGCTCGGTCGCGAAGGGGAGGTGCCGGTAACAGGGCTATCCACTCCGAACGAGATGAAACCGTACCTGGAGTCAGGGGCGGTGGAGAAGTTCGTCCTCTGGAACCCCGTGGACCTCGGCTACCTGGCCGTCTACGTCGCGAACGCCCAGATCGAGGGCAACCTGCCCAAGTCAGGCACCTTCAAGGCAGGCCGCCTCGGCAAGGTCGAGATGCTGGCCCCTGACGAGGTCCTCCTGGGACCGCCGCTCGTGTTCTCGAAGGAAAACATAGACGAATACGACTTCTAGGAGCCCCCTGCGCCGGCGCTCTCTACCGAAGGAGCGCCGGCGCTTCTAGTAGAGGAGACCACATTGGAAACAACGTCCCGACGCGCCTACGAAGGTCTGGCTGAGTCCCTCGCGGCCCGCGGGGTGGACCTGGCGAACATACAGGAAAGGCTGCGCGCCCAG
>DASSJP010000572.1:0-3162 GCA_035691165.1 Rubrobacter sp. | reverse complement strand
TGTGGTTCTCTCGCTACTTATCGTCGTTGGGATCGTCTCCAGAATACCCATCGGGTTCGTGCTGCGCGGCTCGCAGATCTTCCTCGCCTTCCTCGTCTTCATCCTTCTCTTTCAGGTTCTCTTCTACCAGGCGGACGTGCCCGAGTCGGCCTACCTGTGGCGGTGGGGGATACTCTCCGTCTCGACCACTGGCCTGTACACGGCCGGCATCCTCGGCCTGCGGGTTATCTGCCTTTACTACGTCACCACAATGCTGATGCTCACGACTTCTCTCGTTGACCTGACCAACGGGCTTGAGCTCATCTTCGGCCCTCTGCAACGTCTCAGAATCCCGGTCAACGAGCTGGTACTCGTATTCGTGATCGCGATAAAGTTCGTCCCTATCTTTATCGAGGAGATGGAGCGGCTTGCCCGCGCCCAGACCGCCCGCGGCGTCCCTTTCGACGAGGGCGGCGCAATAAGGCGGGCGCGCCGCATCGGACGCCTGCTCGTCCCGATCTTCATCAGCGGCTTCGCCCGTGCAGACACCCTCACCATCGCCATGAACACCCGCAGCTACCGCGGTGGTCGCTACCGCACCAAGTTCCGCCAGATGAGCGCAAAGCCCTCCGACTGGCTCGTCCTCGCCCTGGTTACCATCTGGCTGATCGCCGCGTGGCAGATATAGCTTGTCAGCACGCTCCGGCTTTGCCTCCGCTTGTGAGCATTTCAGCACGCCGCCTGGCGGCGGCTCTCAGCAATTAAGCCGAGTGGCAGGCGGGGCTCTTGTGCGGATAAAGCTGAAGTGCTGACAAGCAAGGGCCGCTGGGCCCGAAGCGTGCTGAAAGGTGCCGTGCTGAAAGCGAAGCCCGGAGGGCGTAGCGTGCTGACAAGCTGACCGGATCTAGATCGTCTCCCGGCGGCGAATCAACTGCCCGTAAGGATGTCCTGTGTGGAGGCGTTCCATCGAGCTTATGGCGGCGATGCGCTCCAGCGCCATAGTGTCGGCGGCTACGTTGGTCGGGACGCCGTCGCGTTTGGAGATGGCGATGATCTTGCGTATCCTGTCTTCTATGCGCATGACGCGCTTGATGGCGCGGCGCTCGTTGTAACCTTCGAGCTCGTCTGCGACGTTGATGAGACCACCAGCGTTTATGACGTAGTCGGGGGCGTAGAGGATGTCGCGCTCCACCAGAGCCTCGCCGTGTCTCGACTCGGCGAGTACGTTATTGGCGCTCCCCGCGACGATATTGCAGCGCAACTCGGGTATCGTCTCGTCGTTCAGTACGG
The DNA here is from genome assembly GCA_035691165.1 of Rubrobacter sp. Lineage (GTDB taxonomy): Bacteria > Actinomycetota > Rubrobacteria > Rubrobacterales > Rubrobacteraceae > Rubrobacter_D. The sequence continues at coordinate 1,893 of DASSJP010000572.1, read as the reverse complement.
CCCCGAGGGCGCACGGGGCGAATATGTCGCAGGGAATGGTCAGGATCTCATCCGTCTCCACCGCCTTCGCGCCGAACTCGTTGACCACGCGCTCGACCGCGGGCGAATTGACGTCCGTTGCGATCAAGTTCGCTCCCTCTTCGTCGAGCAGGCGGCACAGATGGTAGCCTACGTGACCGAGGCCCTGCACCGCGACCGTCAGGCCTTCGAGGGAGGTCTTGCCGAAGACCTCTTCAGCGCAGGCCCGCATACCCTGCCTCACACCCAGAGCCGTGAGCGGCGAGGGATCGCCGGAGCCTCCGCGGGTGACGTCAACCCCGACGACGTGCGAGGTCTCCACCCTGATGAAGTTTGCGTCCTCCGTCGAGGTGCCAACGTCCTCGGCGACGATGTAGCGCCCGCCAAGCGTCTCGATGTAGCGCCCGAACGAGCGGAACAGCGCCTCGGATTTGTCGGTGTTGGGATCCGCGATGATGACGGACTTTCCCCCTCCAAGGTTGAGGCCGCTCGCGGCGGCCTTGTAAGTCATCCCACGCGCCAGGCGTAGTACGTCTACTATGGCCTCCTCCTCGCTGTCGTAGGGATACATCCTGCAGCCACCGAGGGCGGGGCCCAGCGTGGTGTCGTGGATGGCTATGATGGCGCGCAGCCCCGTCGCCTTGTCGTGGCAGAACACGAGCTGCTCGTAGCGGTACTCCGCCAGCTTCTCGAAGACCTGCATATGCATCTCCTTTCCCAAGTCCCGGTAAATTCTCCGGGATTACATTCTACTCTTCTCCCGCCTTCATGCCTGAGAATAGGGGACTTTGAGCGTGCTGGAATGCCTCTCCATGCAAGGTGAGACGCCGGCTAGCGCAGTGACTGGCGTTGGAGTGGACTTGGGAACTTTACCTTTTGCGTTAGCTTGGTCTCGGTGATCAGGACGGGGCCTGGCGCAGTAGACAAGGTTGCGTCGAAAACCACGAGAAATGGTCATGGATTGGCGAGAGTACTTTACGGTTGACCCCGAGGTCTGTCACGGCAAGCCCTGCATCAAGGGAACCCGGGTCATCGTGTCCGTAATTCTGGACAATCGTGCGGTGGGGCAGACACCCGAAGAGATTATGGAGAGCTACCCTTCTATCAGCCGTGAAGCCATACAGGCGTCCATCGCCTACGCTGCGGATCTGGCACGCGAGCGTTTCGTGACCATGCCGGCATAACACGGCCAAGATAGACGAGAACCTTCCGGTAGAGTTGGCCGAAGACCGTGAACCTCTTGAGGGGCGTCTCTGGATCGTCGAAGAGGATCGCATTCGTATTCGATAGGCTTGACTCTGTGATCTATTCCTCCTCCCTGAAATTTGCCGTTTTTCTGCGTGCTAGAATGCCCCTCTATGCAAGGTGAGAGACTGGGCGAAAACACCACCGCTGGAAAGATCGAGGGGCTTGAGAAGCTGCGGGAGGCCGCGGCGCACCCGGCCCCAGAGGCGGCAGTAGAGAGGCAACGCGAACGCGGCAAGTTGACTGCCCGCGAGCGCATCGAGCTGCTGCTTGACGAGGGGACGTTCGTCGAGCTGGACCGCTACAGGGTGCATCGTTCCTACAACTTCGGGCTCGAGGAGAACAGGCCCCTGGGGGACGGCGTCATCACCGGCTACGGTGAGGTATCGGGACGAAAGGTCTGCGTCTTCTCGCAGGACTTCACCGTGTTTGGTGGCTCTCTGGGCGAGGTTTACGCCGAGAAGATCTGCAAGGTCATGGACCTCGCCATCTCGACAGGATGCCCGATCATCGGTATAAACGACTCCGGCGGCGCGCGTATCCAGGAGGGTGTTGTCTCTCTGGCCGGCTACGCCGACATCTTCCACAGGAATGTTCTCGCCTCGGGGGTTGTACCCCAGATCAGCGTCA
>DASSJP010000571.1:0-4378 GCA_035691165.1 Rubrobacter sp. | reverse complement strand
GCTGCGGGGTCCGATCGGGGGCTGGTTCGCCTGGGAAGCGAGGGAAGGCGGCCCTTTGCTCCTCGTCGCAGGAGGGTCGGGCATCGCTCCGCTGATGGCGATGATCCGGCACCACAAAGCGGCTGGTAGCGAAACCCCGGTCCTCCTGCTCTTCTCCTCACGCTCCTACGAAGATGTCATCTTCCGCGAAGAGCTGGAAAGCCTCGCCGCGGAGAACAACACTCTGGAGATAACCCACACTCTCACCCGCTCGACGCCGCCAGGCTGGACGGGATACGACCGCAGGATAGACGAAGAGATGCTCGGAGATGTCGCCTTCTCGCCCGGGGAGAAGCCACTAGTATTCGTGTGCGGTCCTACCCCGCTGGTCGAAACGGTTGCGACGGCGCTCGTCGGGCTCGGCCACGACCCCACGCGCGTCAAGACAGAACGCTTCGGACCCACTGGAGGATAGCGATGGACGAACACAGGCTCGACGGCAACGCCGCGGCAGGCGTACTGGCAGAGATCTTCACTTTCGAGATGACCACAGCCCATTGCGCCTGCGCCAGTTGCGGCGCGACCGGCGCGGTGGGGGCACAGATGGCTTACATGAGCGAGATAGGTACTGTGGTCCGCTGCGCCATGTGTGATAACGCTCTCATCCGGGTCGCGGGCGGCCCTGGACGCTACTGGTTGGATCTCAGGGGTGTCCAGTACCTGCAGCTCGAAGAACGCCAGTAATTTTCGGTAGCTCCTCGGACCGGCTGACGGGCCCTTTACTCGGCCCCTGAATCTTTGAGGAACAGCGCCGGGTCCGCCGTAGCCATAGATAGCCAGTCCGCATCCGCGGGGTCCTGTCCCGTCTCTTCTACTTCTTCTGGAGCAAGACCAGAAGGTCTTCCAGCCAGTTGCTTGCCATCATCCGCTGTACGGCTCTGTGGGTCTCTAGACAAGGTCTCCTCCTCTTTCGGAGAGAGCCGGGTTTTCCGGCTCCCCCTGATACCTGTAGCCTATTTCGTGAACTGGGCCTCCTCGGTGGAGCCTGAGAGGGCCGTGGTGGAGGCGCTGCCGCCGGCCACGATCTGGGCGACCTCGTCGAAGTAGCCCGCGCCGACCTCGCGCTGGTGTTTGGTCGCGGTGTACCCGTGCTCCTCGGCGGCGAACTCGGCCTCCTGCAGCGCGGAGTAGGCGGCCATGCCGCGGTCCTTGTAGCTGTGGGCGAGGTCGAACATGGAGTAGTTGAGGGCGTGGAAACCGGCGAGCGTGACGAACTGGAAGCGGTAGCCCATCGCCCCGATCTCCTCCTGGAACGTCGAGATCTCCGCCGTGGAGAGCTTCTTCTTCCAGTTGAAGGATGGCGAGCAGTTGTACGCGAGCAGCTTGCCAGGGAACTTCTCGTGTACGGCCTCGGCGAAGCGCCGCGCCTGCTCGAGGTTCGGCTCCGAGGTCTCGCACCACACCACGTCCGCATACGGCGCATAGGAGAGGCCACGGGCTATCGCCTGATCTATCCCCGCATTGACCCGATAGAAGCCCTCCATGGTCCGCTCACCCGTAAGAAACTCGTGGTCGACAGGGTCAACATCGGAGGTGATGAGGTTTGCGGCGTCAGCGTCGGTCCTTGCGATGATGACGGTCGGAACGCCCATCACGTCCGCAGCAAGCCTCGCAGAGACGAGGTTCCTGACGGCCTGGGAAGTCGGGATCAGGACCTTGCCGCCCATGTGACCGCACTTCTTCTCGGAGGCCAGCTGGTCCTCGAAGTGGACGCCAGCCGCTCCGGCCTCGATCATGGCCTTCATCAACTCGAAGACGTTGAGGGCGCCACCGAAGCCGGCCTCGGCGTCTGCGACAATCGGGGCGAACCAGTTGGTGCCGTTCCTGCCCTCGGAGTGGTGGATCTGATCCGCCCTCTGCAGCGCCTGGTTGATCCTCTTGACGACGTGCGGCACGCTGTTGGCAGGATACAGGCTCTGGTCAGGATACATGTGCCCTGCCAGGTTGGCGTCAGCGGCAACCTGCCATCCGGAGAGGTAGATCGCCTCCAGCCCAGCCTTGACCTGCTGCACAGCCTGATTGCCCGTCAAAGCTCCGAGAGCCCGCACGAAGGGCCGCTCGTGCATCAGCCTCCACAAACGCTCGGCACCAATCCGCGCCAGCGTGTGCTCGATCACGATCGAGCCCCGCAGCCTTGCCACGTCATCAGCCGTGTATGGCCGCTCGATGCCCTCCCAACGCTCGCCTTCCCACTCCTGCGCTATCCCGCTCGTTCCGTTCTTCCCGTTCTCCACAACTTCCTCCTTCAGCCTTCGAGTCTTTAGATTGCATTATGCACGTATATGCTCACATATGTGCAATGCAGGCGCGGTAAGCGCCCTTCTCCATACTAATAAGCGTGGGTACGTGGCCCACGCTCCTGGGCAGGAGGACGGGGGCCGTCGGTAGGGTTGGGGCCCCTTTCCTGCTCGTTTGGACGATGTCTGGAATACGTGCTCCTCTCTAGTCCAGGTACTCGTAACCTGGGAGGGTCAGGAACTCGACGAACTCGTCGTCGGTCGAGATACGGGCGAAGAGATCTGCGGCCTTGCCGAACTCGTCTTGTTCCCAGCGTTCTGGGCCGACGATGTCGGTTTTGATCTTCTCCAGTTCCTCGTCGAGGACCTGATTGAAGAGGTCTTCCGTCACCTCGGTACCGTCGTCGAGGACGCCTTTGGGGTGGTGTATCCACTGCCACACCTGGGCGCGGCTGATCTCTGCCGTCGCCGTGTCCTCCATGAGGTTGAAGACGGGGACAGCGCCGCGTCCCGCGAGCCAGGCAGCGAGGTACTGCACGCCCACGGAGATATTGTTGCGGAAGCCGTCCATGGTCATGGGACCCTCCGGCTTCTCCAGCAGGTCTGCTGCGGATGGGTTCACGTCCGGGATCTTGTCGAGCTGGTTCGGGCCCGGCATGTGCTCGTCGAAGGCTTCCTTGGCGAGCCCGACCATGCCTGGATGGGCCACCCAGGTTCCATCGTGGCCGTCTTTGGCTTCGCGCTCCTTGTCCTCGCGCACCTTGTTATTGGCGAACTCCGTCCATTCGGGATCGTCGCTGCGTGGGATCTGGGCCGCCATCCCCCCCATCGCGTGCGCTCCGCGCTGGTGGCAGGTCCTTATCGTCAGGAGCGAGTACGCGCGCATGAACGGGACGGTCATCGTCACCGAGTTGCGGTCTGGGAGGAGCATGTCATGCTCGCGGAACTTCTTGATGTAGGAGAAGATGTAGTCCCATCGACCGCAGTTAAGCCCTGCGGAATGCTCGCGCAGCTCGTAGAGGATCTCGTGCATCTCGAACGTGGCGAGTATCGTCTCAATGAGGACCGTCGCCTTAATAGTTCCCCGCGGTATACCGAGCTCGTCCTGCGCCAGGTTGAAGACGTCGTTCCAGAGGCGCGCCTCCAAATGGCTTTCCATTTTCGGCAGGTAGAAGTAAGGTCCCGAACCGTTGTCCAGAAGCGTCTGCGCGTTGTGGAAGAAGTACAGTCCGAAGTCGAAGAGGCCGCCAGGGACCTGTTCCCCATCGACGAGCATGTGCTTCTCGAAGAGGTGCCATCCGCGAGGTCGCGCCAGGATTACCGCCACGTCGTCGTGCAGCTCGTAGTGCTTGCCCGTGTTCGGGTCGTCGAAGGCGATGGTGCGCTCGATGGCCTCTTTCATGTTCAGCTGGCTCTCCAGCATGTTATGCCAGGTCGGGCAGTTGGCGTCCTCGAAGTCAGCCATCCAGCAGCTCGCCCCCGAGTTCAGAGCATTGATCGTCATCTTGCGGTCGGGAGGGCCCGTCAGCTCGACTCTACGGTCCTGCAAATCGTCCGGGATCGGTGCTATCTTCCAGTCGCCCTCCCGGATCTCACGCGTCTCGGGAAGGAAGTCGGGCATCTCGCCCGCGTTTATCCTCTCCTGCCGCTCGGCACGCTTCGCGAGCAGCTCATCCACCCTTCCCCTGAACTCCCGCGAAAGCGTCGCCACGAATGCGACCGCCTCAGGCGTAAGTATCTGTGCGAACTCGTCGGGGATCTCCGCCGTGAACTCGATCCCTTCCGCATACGTGCGCGTGGTATCAGCCATAACTTCCGGCTCCTCTCTCTACAGCTTCCAGAGTGAGGCTACTGTAGCAAGCCACGCCTCCGGACGCTTGGACCCGGAGACGGCCCTAGGCCGCAGGCCTGGCCTCTCGACGCTCCTCACGCACGGCCCTGCGCACGTAGACGATGCATGAGGTCGGCACGCAGCGCCACCTGTACAGGACCTGATACGCGTCGAAACCTATCATCACCCGCGCCCCGATGGCAGGCGCACTCTCCTCGTAGCGGCGCTCCAGGATCTCCTCCGTCTGCGGGTCTCTGTACTGTACCGGGAT
>DASSJP010000570.1:0-3704 GCA_035691165.1 Rubrobacter sp. | reverse complement strand
CGCGGATCCGCCAGAGTTGGGACGCTGACCTCACCGGCCTAACGGCAGGATTCGTGCTGAGGAGATCGGGAGGTCAGCGCGAGGGGGTTTCGCATAGGATCAGGAGGTAACAGACTCGACCCGTAGTGGAGGAAATACCTGGACGCGTAGCTTGAGGCGAGCGCAGTTCGACGTGCCCACCACGAGATCACCGCGATGATCTGTCAGGAGGAAAAAGTTATGAGCCGGTTCACCGGAACAAGAGGCTGGCACAGGCATTTGAGCCCGCTCAGCGTAACCACTCTCGCCGCGCTGGGCTTGTTGTGGCTGGCTTACATCTCCCGAACGCCGCTACTGGCGCGGTTGAGCACCTGGGCGACTGAAACGAGTAGATGGAGCAGGTTGCCTGTCCCTCTCGGGCTTGCGACGATCCTTATCTATCGCAATAGGTTAAGACAACAGAACCTATACGATACAGAGTCCCCGGCTGCACAGCGCCAGCCCGTGCCCAAGCCGCCGGGCGCCCGTCACCTTATAGCGCGCACCGCCGACGGTACCTACAACGACCTGCAAAATCCTCGGATGGGCAGCGCCGAAACACGTTTCGGGCGCAACGTGCCGCTCGATCGGACATACCCTGATTACGATCGGCTCCTGCAGCCCAACCCGCGCACTGTCAGCCGCGAGCTATTAACACGCGAGACCTTCCAGCCGGCCGAAAGCCTCAACCTGCTGGCGGCCACGTGGATCCAATTCATGCTCCGCGACTGGGTGAGCCACGGTACAAGCCCCACGGGTAATCCATGGGAAGTACCCCTGGAGGACGAAGATCGCTGGCCCGAGCATCCGATGCGCATCTTCCGCACGCCAGAAGGTCCCTCCCCCACGCCGGAAGAGGAGGGGATGCCCCCAACCCACATCAACTTTCACTCCCACTGGTGGGACGGCTCACAGATCTACGGCAACGACGATACAGCCCAGGCCCATGTCAGGTCGGGAGAGCACGGCAAGTTAAAGATCGGCCCCGACGGCCTGATACCGGTCGATCCCAACAGCAAAAAGCATCCCGCCGACGAGCCGGGCTTTTGGATCGGGCTGGTCATGATGCACACGCTCTTCACCCGCGAGCACAATGCGATCTGCGATAGGTTGCGCGCCGAGTACCCGAGCTGGTCTGACGACGACCTCTTCGATCGCGCCCGGCTCATAAACACGGCGCTGATGGCGAAGATTCACACAATCGAGTGGACGCCAGCCCTCCTGAAGCATCCCACCGCGCGGGTCGGTCTGAATGCCAACTGGTGGGGGCTGGCAGGAAAGACCGTCAAGAGGCTGGTGGGACGCATCAGTGAAAACGAGGTTATCAGCGGCATCGTTGGTGGGCGCCGTGACCACTTCGGAGTGCCCTACTCCCTTACCGAGGAGTTCGTATCGGTCTACAGGATGCACCCGCTCATCCCCGACGACTACACCTTCCGGGCCGTCGCGAGCGACGAAGTGCTGCAAGAGCGGGAGTTCGCCCAGGTGGCACAACGGCCCGCTATGGAACTTATGGATCAGGTGGACATGGAGGACCTGTTCTACTCGTTCGGCGTCGCCCACCCGGGTGCCATCACTCTGCACAACTACCCGAATGGCCTCCAGAACTTCCAGAGGCCGGGCGGTATACATCAGGACCTCGCGGCGACCGATATATTCCGTAGCCGAGAGCTTGGCGTGCCCAGGTACAACGAGTTCCGCAGGCTGCTCCACCTCAAGCCCATCAAGAGCTTCGAGGACCTGACCGATAAGCCGGAGTGGGTGCGGGAGTTGCGGCGTGTCTACAACGATGACGTCGAGCAGCTCGACCAGATGATCGGTATGTATGCGGAGAACCCGCCGGATGGCTTCGCGTTCAGCGACACTGCGTTCCGTATCTTCGTGCTGATGGCGTCCCGGCGGCTGAACAGCGACCGCTTCCTCACGACCGACTACAATGAGCAAGTCTACACCAGAGCAGGAATAGAGTGGGTAAACGAGACCGACATGTCCACGGTGCTGCTGCGCCACTATCCTGCCCTGGCACCCTCGATGCGAAACGTGAAGAACGCCTTCTGGCCCTGGACCAGGGTAGGATCGTGAGGCGGGCCTGAAGCACTCTGCAGCTATCCGGACGTCGACCCGGCGACGTGGACAGTAATGCCACATCCCAGTAAAGGAGCAGCATGATGGGGATAAATCAGAGAGCGCCAGACCTGCACGCGCTGCAACCCGACCCCCTCGAACCCCGCGCCGAGGAAGTGGAGCGCTACGTCGCGGCATTGCAGGATCTCGCCGGGTTCGATCCCGACCTGGCCGGACGCCAAGCCTGGAGGCAGATCAGGCTCGCCGGAATGCGCGCGGGCCAGCGTCGCAGTGAAGCTCTCGACAGCCTCAACCGCATCTTCAGGCTCGCCACCGTGCCCGAACCTTCACCCGACGGTCCCTACGACGGACTGGTTGTGACTACCACGACCTTTGCCGCCGCCGACCCGCTCTTTCGTGTGCTCCTCTCGCTCTGGATGCCATGGCTCGGCAAGCGTTTCGATTTCAAGACGAAGTCCGGCGACAACATGATGCTGCCGAGCGCGCGCGTGCCGGCCAAGGTCTTCTGGCCAAACTACCGGTTTCAGGCCATTGATGAGGGGCGCTACTCCGCTTTTCGCTTTCGTAGCTACGCCGGCGCAGGTACGCTTGACCCCGATCGACAGGTACTCAAAATCGACTACGACTGGGCCGAGAACCCAAGCTTCTTGATCCGCGACATCCTGGATGAGCTCGTGCAGATCGTACCCGACGTATACCTCGGCAAGGTACTTCTGAGGTTCGGCAAGACGAGCCGCCAGAGCCGTAGGTTGGTTGCTTACTTCGCACTTCGGCCAGCCGCGCCTGATGGCTCCGTCAGCTCCCCTGCTGAGCACCCGTAGCAACGAACGAGACGGCCAGATCGCCGGCGCGTGGGAGGCACTCACCAGCGAAGAGGTGAGGAGCTTTGCTACCTTGAACAAGGGGTGATTCTGGAAAAGGAAGCACCATTCTTCAGTCTGTTGCCCGTATCGGATAATGACCTGGAATTATCGGCAATTTGTTCAGGATTCATTCGTGATTCATCGGTGTGTGCTTCCATGGTCGAACGGTACACCGATGCATAAGAGCCGGAGATCAAGTATTGGTGCAGCTTCAGCCACAGGGAGGAATCGATGAGACTTTTCACTATAGGCGACAGCGTTTCACAGGGTTTCATGTCGCTTGCTGCAGCCCGTACGGACCTCTCTTATTCGACACTGCTGGCCTCAAAGCTGAACCTTGAGCCACAGGTTGACTATCGCTTTCCCAATTGGGAAATGGGCGGTATCCCCCTGAATCTAGAGAACATCATGCGCACGTTGAACCGGCGCTACGGCTCTAACATTCGTGGCTTCGAATGGTTCACGGTTCTCCAGACGATCAACGACGTCGTAGATCAAGCCGAGGACTATTACGAGCGTGGAGAGGGAAGGCCAGAGGAACCTTATGGCGATGGGAGCATAGAGTTCTTTCACAATGTGGCTGTCCGAGGATTCGATGTGGCGGACGCCTGGCAAGTGACTCCTAACGTGTGCAAGGATGTAATGGATTCCACCGGAGAGCGACCCGGTGACGGGTATCTAGCAGGTCCCGACAATCCCTACTATCGTACGGCGATAAAAGTTCTCAACCCATCCTTG
>DASSJP010000569.1:0-8907 GCA_035691165.1 Rubrobacter sp. | reverse complement strand
GGACATCGGATTGCGCGGTTTCCTGCCCGCTAGCCTGGTGGACATCAGGCGCGTAAGGAACCTGGACTCGTTCCTTGGCCAGAAGCTCGAGTGCAAGGTCATCGAGCTCAACCGTAGCCGCAACAACGTAGTCCTTTCCAGGCGCGCCGTCCTGGAGGAGGAGCGCAAGGAGGAGCGCGAGCGAATCCTGACCTCCCTCGAAGAGGGCATGGTCGTCAAGGGCACCGTCTCCAACCTCGTTGACTTCGGGGCCTTCGTCGACCTCGAAGGTATTGACGGTTTGATCCACATCTCCGAGCTATCCTGGCAGCACGTCGATCATCCGAGCGAGGTCGTGGAGGTTGGCGAGGAGGTCGAGGTCAAGGTCCTGGAGGTGGACCGCGACCGCGAGCGCATCTCGCTCGGCCTCAAGCAGACCAGGAAGGACCCGTGGCAGGAGATCGTCGAGCGGGTCAACGTAGGGGAGCAGATCCACGGGCGCGTAACCAAGCTCGTCTCCTTCGGAGCCTTCGTCGAGGTCGCAGAGGGTGTCGAGGGTTTGATCCACATCTCCGAGCTGGCCGACCATCACGTGGAGACGCCCGACGAGATCGTGCGCTCCGGCGACGAGGTGGACGCCCGCATCATCGACGTGGACGCCCGCCGCCGCAGGCTCTCCCTGAGCCTGCGTCCGAAGCGCGAGGACCGCGAGGAGCGTCCCCGCCGCGAGGAGCGTCCGCCACGCCGCGAGCAGGAACAGCGCGGCACTTCCGAGCGCAGAGGCAGCAGCGAAGGGAGCGGCCTCCGCTCCGGCGCTTTCGATGCGCTCTCCGACCTGAACCTCGAGGAGCGATAGCACAGGACTTCTCACAGAGGAGATCCATGGAAGGGCCGGTGACCGTCGCCGTCACCGGCCCTTTTGCGTCGGGAAAGAGCACGCTGGTTCGCTTCCTGGGAGAACTTCCAGGCGCAGAGACGGCTTCGGCCGATGAGATCGTCCACCACCTGCTGAAGGAGGACGCATCGGCTATTTCGAGAATTGTCGAGCGCTTCGGGGAGGACGTCCGTGGCGAGAGCGGCATCGACCGCAAGGCCCTCGGCAGCAAGGTATTCGGTGACGCAATCGCATTGCGCGACCTCGAAGGTATACTGCATCCTCCGGTACGCCGCGAGACAGACAGGCGCATCGAGGCGTCCGACGCCGACCTGTTCATCGTGGAGATACCGCTGCTGTTCGAGACCGAGCGTGGTGAGGACTTCGATTACACGGTGGCCGTCGTGGTGCCCGAAGGGAGGCGGCGGGCGTGGGCTGAGGAGCGGGGTGTGGATGAGGCGGCGTTGAGGGCGATCGAGGGGCGGCAGTTCTCAGGAGAAGAAAAAGCCGGGCTGGCCGACCTGGTGGTACAAAATGACGGAGACCTGGATAAACTAAAGAGGCAGGCAGAGCAGCTCGGGCGCATGATCTCGCGGGAGAGAGGATCCAACGTCGACCTACGATAAGAGACGCAGGTACGGCAGGTCGCGGGCCCGCCGGCGTCGCGGCATTCTCGCGTTGCTGGCCATCGTCGCGATCCTTGCCGCCCTGCCGTTCGCACTGAGAGCACCCGATGCGGTGCTGCGAACGATTTACCCTCTCCGTTACGAGGAGACCATCAGGGAGGTGAGCGAGGAGAACGGCCTTGAGCCCACGTTCGTGGCAGGTGTGGTCTACACGGAGAGCCGCTTCAGGCCCGGCGTCGAGTCACACAGGGAGGCCTATGGGCTCATGCAGCTCTTGCCGCAGACGGCGCACTTTATCCAGCACAAGAGCGGCATAGAGGGCGACTACCGCGACCCGAAGGTCAACCTGAGGTTGGGAGCCTGGTACCTGGGCTACCTCCACGAACGGTACAGGGGTGATGAGAGGCTCATGCTCGCGGCGTACAATTCGGGGGAGGGGACCGTGGATGCGTGGGTCTCCGACGAAGGCTTCGACATCGCGAAGGATATCCCGTACAAAGAGACCCGCGAGTACGTGACCAATACGCTCGAGGCCAGGCAGACCTACCAGGAACTCTACGGGAGGAACTTAAATCGAGACTCGCAGTAACTTCCAGGTAAACAGCGAATACCGGCCAACGGGAGACCAGCCGCGAGCCATAGAACAGCTAGCCTCTGGCCTCGAAGCGGGCATGAAGGCCCAGACCCTGCTCGGCGTCACGGGTTCAGGGAAGACACACACGATGGCACGCCTCATAGAGAAGGCTGGCAGGCCGGCGCTCGTCATCGCGCACAACAAGACGCTCGCCGCGCAGCTCGCAAGCGAGTTCGCCGACTTCTTCCCCAACAACGCCGTCGAGTACTTCGTCAGCTACTACGACTACTACCAGCCCGAGGCGTATGTCCCGCGCACCGACACATTCATCGAGAAGGACGCCCAGATCAACGAGGACATCGACCGCCTGAGGCACTCCGCCACGAGTAGCCTCTTCACCAGGCGCGACGTCATAGTCGTCGCGAGCGTATCGGCGATCTACGGTCTCGGTAGTCCCGAGGAGTACCGTTCGAAGATGGTCCTTCTGGAGAAGGGCGGCTACTACGACCTCGACGACGTACTCAGGGACCTAGTCAAGATCCAATACACCAGGAACGACTTCCAGCTCAACAGGGGCAACTTCAGGGTGAGGGGCGACGTGCTGGAGGTCCATCCAGCCTACCAGGATACGATCTACAGGGTCTCCTTTTTCGGGGATGAGGTCGAGAACATGACCGAGGCCGACCCCCTGACGGGGGAGATCCTGCGCGAGCACGACACCCTGACCATCTACCCCGCATCCCACTTCGTCACGGGCGAAGACAGGCTCGCAACGGCCGTCAAGAACATCGAGGCTGAGTTGGAGGAGCGGGTTGCCGAGCTGGAAGGCGAGGGCAAGGTCCTCGAAGCGTACAGGCTCAAGCAGAGGACTCAGTACGACCTCGAGATGATGCGCGAGCTTGGCTACACATCTGGCATCGAGAACTACTCGCGACACCTCGACGGAAGGCCGCCAGGCTCGACGCCGTACACGCTTCTCGACTACTTCCCCGACGACTACGTCACGTTCATAGACGAGTCGCACATAACGCTGCCACAGGTCAGGGGCATGTACAACGGCGACAGGAGCCGGAAGACCACCCTCGTCGAGTTCGGGTTCAGGCTGCCCAGTGCGTTGGATAACAGGCCTCTAATGTGGGACGAGTTCCTACTCAAAACCGACCAGATGGTCTTCGTCTCTGCGACGCCAGGTCCGTACGAGCTCGAGAACTCGGGGCAGATAGTGGAGCAGATCATCCGTCCGACGGGCCTCGTCGATCCCGAGGTCGAGGTGAGGCCGACGAAGAACCAGATCGACGACCTCCTCAACGAGGTCGCCAAGCGCGTCGAACATGGCGAACGGGTCCTCATCACCACGCTGACAATAAAGATGTCTGAAGATCTGACCGATTATCTCCTCGAGCACAACGTCAAGGCGCGCTACATGCACTCCAACATAGAGACGCTCGACCGCATCCAGATCATCCGCGGCCTGCGTACCGGCGAGTTCGACGTGCTCGTCGGCATCAACCTCCTGCGTGAGGGCCTCGACCTTCCGGAGGTGACGCTCGTCGCCATACTCGACGCGGACAAAGAGGGGTTTCTGCGTGGAGAGCGGGCGCTCATCCAGACCATCGGCCGGGCGGCAAGGAACGTCAACGGGCGGGTAATCATGTACGCGGACAAGGAGACCGACTCCATGCGGGTCGCGATTGGCGAGACCAACCGGCGACGGGAGATCCAGCGCTCCTACAACGAGCAGCACGGCATCGAGCCTCGCACCATTACCAAGGGCGTCTCCGACATCCTCATTGCCGCCGAGGCCAAAGGCCTCTACAGAGCAGGCAAGAAGAGCAGCCGCGAGGCCCCACGCGACCCCGACGAGCTCCGCACCCTCATCGCCGACCTCGAAGCGGAGATGCTCGAAGCCGCCGAAGAGCTCAAGTTCGAGTACGCGGCCAAGCTCAGGGATGAGATCAAAGACCTCGAGAGGCAGCTACAGGACGTAGCCTCGTAAGCTTCTTACCTCACGCGCGATGGCGCGGGCTTCGTCAGTCCGCCGTCTGCCCTGACACGCGGGTTACGGAGCAAGTACAGGCCGTAGGCGACGAAGCCGAGTGTGCTGGAGAGCATCATGAGGCGGTAGGTGATGGCCCCTAGCGTCGCGATGTCCACGGCGAAGGCGAAGGCGGTGTGGATCAGGATGACAGGCCAGATGGAGCTCGTGCGCCAGCGGAGCGCACCGTAGGTGAAGCCGCCGCAGACGGTCAGTGCCGTGATGCGGGCCGCTTCGGGCCAGGGTCCGTCCGTCGCGGTCCTTCCGAGGATGAGCAGGCCAGAGAGCAGAGAGGTCAGGATCATTGCCCGCACAGGACCCGTCGGCGCAAGCGCGCGCCACAAGAGGCCGCGGAAGACGATCTCCTCGCCGACGGTGGCGACGAGCACCGTGAGGAACGCCGAGACCAGCGACGCAGGCCCCGGGATGAAGACTCCGCTGGAGAGGGTCAGCGCGCCGACGAGGAGAGGGAACCACAGTAGACGCAGGTTCCGCCACTGAGAAGGCCGGTTGAAGCCGGCCTCGCGCCACCACCCTGTCCAGACGAGACCGCCGAGGCCCAGCAGGATCGCCAGGGCCCAGAAAATGGTCTCCGGACTCTTTATGTCGGAGAGGATCAGATCTAGCCCCGTGGGCGGCTCGAAGGCTTTCTGCGGCAGCTTCGAGATGTCGCCTACGGGCTCCCTCGGGAAAGCGGCCGTGCTCGCAAACGTGAGCCCGAATAGGATCAACGTGATCAGGACGGATAAGAGGTAGGGATGGCGGCTGGCGAAACGCCTCACCGGCGTGCTCCTGTGGATGTTCTCACCGCTTAAGACTCCTGCACAGGGTGATGGATCTTCCGGTGGCGCATGGCTAGATCGTAGCTAGCCAGAGTTTTCAGAGTTTCTCCCTGAGACCTGCGAGGATGAGGTCGAGGCCAAACTCGAACTCGGCGTCGCGATCTACTTCCTCCAGATGAGTGTCGAGCTCGTGGATGTGGGGGAAGTCGTCCTGAGGTAGCGTGAGGGCACCGAGACGGGCACCGGCGGGCTCCATGGCGAAGCCCCGTATCTCGGCCATCGCGTAGCCGGAAGCGTAGCTGGAGAGCGCGCGGAAGGCATACAGGGCCGTGTCCGGGTCGAAGCCAGCCCCCCTCAGCGTCTTGAGGAACTCCTCGACCAGCCAGATCCCATCCATCGTGTCAGGTGGGCGGACGATGAACAGGGGGAAGACGTTCGGGTGATCGAGGGCGAGCTTCCGGAACGCCCGGTATGCCTCCTTGACTCGTTCTTCCCAGCCTTCGTCCTCAGGCGGCACCTCCAGCTCTCCAAGCAAGACCTCCACCATACCGTCGAGCAATGCTCCCTTGTTGGGTACGTGATTGTAGAGCGACATCGCCTCTACCCCGAGCTCGGCGCCCAGCTTCCGCATCGAGAGTGCCTCCAGGCCCTCCCTGTCTACGAACCTCACGGCCGTCTCCAGGATCCTCCGCCTGTCGAGGGGCCGCCTTTTTGTCGAAACCATCCATGAACCTCCATGGAGATCTTGTCTATAGCTTACAGTATAAGTGACAGAACGCCGTTGCGGCTTTGCCATGAATCCTGGAGGAGGTACTCTAGCTTACAAGCTGCCGGCGGGTTGGTCTATTCGTAGAGGCCGGCTTTGCGCTTCTGCTGTTCGAAGGTGTTTTTGATCCTGCGCGCGTCGGGGAGGGCCATGCGGTTGAGCTGGTAGACGCGCCCTGTGTTGGTCTCTATCGTCAGGGTGACGTTGACGAGCCCCTTGATGCTGATCGCGGCGACGTCGCGCAGGCCGACGCTCTCCACGTTCTGGGATTGCCAGCCGCTCTTGAGCTCGATGCGGTTCTCGTAGACGCCGACGATGGTGTTGTTATGTCCTGTTGCCTGCGTTATGGGTGCTTCCAAGCTGTCCTCCGTGCCGCTTCCTGAATGACTTCAGCAACAGGATACAAGACGCGTTGCCGATGTTCTCTCCTTGGGACGCCGCACGTGAAAAAACACCGGCCGGGATCTTCCCGGCCGGTGCGTAGATGTTCCTGTTAGACGGTGCTTTCGGCGACGCCTTCCATGGGATCCCTGACCTTCCCGTTACCGTTCTGGTAGTCGGTAGCCACGAGGTCGGGGTATCCGAAGACGCCGTGCTCGTGGATGTCGAGGCCGTCGAGCTCCTGCTCGGGCTTGACCCTGATGCCGATGGTCGCCTTGAGCACCGCGAAGACAGCGAGGGAGGCGAGGAAGACGAACCCGCCGGCGGCGACGATACCAAGGGCCTGAATGCCGAGCTGGTAGAACCCGCCGCCGTAGAACAGGCCGGGCTCACCGACGGCTGCGAGGGCCGGGGTTGTGAAGAGGCCGCAGGAGAGCGTACCCCAGACGCCGCCCATGCCATGCGCGGCTATCGCGCCGAGCGGGTCGTCGACCCCGATCCTGTCAACGTAGACGAGGGTGGCGTACATAATGATGCCGGCGACAAATCCGATCACGATCGAGGCCCATGGCGCGACGAAGGCGCAGGGGGCGGTGATGGCGACGAGGGCGGCGATGGCGCCGTTGCCGCCCATCCCGACGTCGACGTTGCGCCTGTACATGTAGCTCATCCCCATCGCGCCGAGGACGCCCGCCGCCGCAGCCAGGTTCGTCGTGAGGGCGATGTCTGCGATGTCAGGAATGGCGGCCATCGTCGAGCCCGGGTTGAAGCCCCACCAGCCGATCCAGAGTATCAGGACGCCGAGGACCGCGAGGGGCATGTTGTGTCCTGGAATAGTAACCGGCCGTCCGTCGTCGTCGTATTTGCCGAGACGGGGACCGAGGAGCAGAGTTCCTGCTAGAGCCGCCATCGCGCCGGAGAGGTGCACGACCGTCGAGCCCGCGAAGTCTTGCATACCCAGTTCGGTCAGCCAGCCGCCCCCCCAGATCCAGTGTCCCACCATCGGGTATATGAGCCCGGCGAAGACGACCGCGAAGACCACGTACACGGCGAACTTGGTCCGCTCCAGCATCGTGCCCCACACGATGGCGAGAGAGACGGCGCAGAAGGCGACCTGGAAGAGGAACTTGGCCGAGAGCGGGACCTGAGTCCAGGAGAGACCTGCGTAGACGTCGTTGACCTGTCCTGCCGGGACGGCGAGGAACCAACCCTCAGTGCCGATCAGCGCGTTGCCGGTGCCGAAGGCCAGCGCGAAGCCCACAGCCCAGAAAAGCAGCGCCGCGATCGCAAGGTTGACAAGTATCTTGGCGACCACGCTACCCACGTTCTTCATCCTGGAGAAGCCGACCTCGAGCATGGCGAACCCTGCCTGCATGAACAGGACCAGGCACGCCGTGATGATCACCCATACCGTGTCCATCGCCAGCGA
This sequence comes from Rubrobacter sp., assembly GCA_035691165.1. Taxonomy (GTDB): domain Bacteria; phylum Actinomycetota; class Rubrobacteria; order Rubrobacterales; family Rubrobacteraceae; genus Rubrobacter_D. Next base: position 1,461 of record DASSJP010000569.1, on the reverse strand, counting down.
GAGATCCGCCGTCGAAGGACCATTCTGGGCGAAAGCCAGCCCTGGTAACGCGAGCACCAACAACAGCACCGTGGTCGATAATAAAGCGAGCCTCCGCAAAAGCTTCCTCCTCGGAAATCGAGTATATACGTCTGGAACATAGTCTAGGCACCAGCACCGAAATGGTCTTTAGCCGAATGTACAAAGATGGGAACCCCGCCTGATGCGGTCGTTTTGGCGAATGTACAAGGCGGCGGGGGGCACGCTACGCCCTGTTGTCGGGCTATGCTTGTCAGCACGGCGCTTTTGACGCCTTTCAGCACGCTTCGGGCCTTCTCGGCCCTCGCTTTCCGCCTGTCCTCGAATGGCGTCGCCCGCATTAATAAAGCGAAACCCCACTGGCAGGAGCTACTCTTCTCGACCAGCGGTCACTGTATCCACGCCCTTGATGGAGCCGCCCGCAGGGCGGCGTGCTGAAATGCTGACAAGCGGAGGCGCCAGCCGGAACGTGCTGACCAGCTGAAGTGCTATCTATCCGAGAAGCTCGATGGTTTTTCGGGGACGCGGCCCAGGAGTTGCATCGCTTTGATCCCCAGAGTGAGGCGTTCGCGGTCCTCGCTCCTGTCCACGTCGAGGCCCGTCAGCTCGCTCACACGGTCGAGGCGGTAGCGGATCGTGTGGCGGTGGGCGAAAAGGTCGCCAGCTGTCCTGACCGTCGAGGCGTCGTTGCCGAGGTAGGTGATCAGGGTCTGAACAAGCTCGGTTCCGTAGCGAGAGTCGTAATGGACGACGGGCTCCAGTGTCTCCGCGTAGAAGGCTTCGAGCTCCTCGGGATTTTCCTGGAGCACCCTGAATAGGAGCTTGTATGTGCCAGTCCCCTCGAATGTCGAGACGGAGGAGGGGCCGTGGATGCGGTGCCCGATCTCGAGGGCTACTCCTGCTTCGGAGTAGGCGTCTGGGAGGAGAGCAGGGTCCTTTTTGTGGCGTCCGATTCCGACGGAGACAGTCAGGTCGGGGAGGAGACCCTTGACATAGCGCTGTACCCCCTTCGCCAGCAATTGCGCCTTCTCAGGTAGCTCTTCGGGATCCTCGCCTTCGGATGTTCCCAGGAAGAGTATAACGTTGTCCGAGCGGGGACCGAGGAGGAAATTGGAGAAGAGCTGGCGGGTCTGCAGGCGTACCGCGTCGGCCAGGCGCCGCTTGAGCTCCTGGATCGCCGGTTCCTTCGGTCTACGGCGTTCGAGGTAGCGGGCGAAGTCGTCTATATCGACGACCATTACCAGGGCTCCTTCGGCGAGGTCGGCGCCGAGGTAGCGTGCGCGCTGCAGGAGGAGCTCGACCGAGCCGTAGTGGCCGCTAACGAGGTCATCCACGAAGTCTCCCCTGACGCCGAGTTCCGTCTCCAGGCGTATGCGCTCCTTGCCGAGTTCGGCTTCGAGGACGCGTCTGGCCCAGTACAGGAGCACAACGTCCTCGGGCTTA
>DASSJP010000568.1:0-4537 GCA_035691165.1 Rubrobacter sp. | reverse complement strand
ATAGATGACTTCGGCGTGGGATATTCGTCTCTTGCCTACCTCAAGCGCCTGCCTACCGGCGTCCTCAAGATAGACAACCCGTTCGTGAAGGGCTTCGGGGAGGACGTGGAGGACACGGCGATCGTGGGGATGGTTATTGAGCTTGCCCACACGTTGGGGATGACTGTCATAGCCGAGGGGGTAGAGAGCGAGGGACAGGCGGCGTTTTTGGAGGAGATGGGCTGCGACATGGCCCAGGGCTTCTACTTTGCGGAGCCCTTGCCGCCTGGAGAGGCGTCTGGGTTCTTGTCGGAGAAGCGGCTGGCCGTTCAAGATGAGCAGAGCGGTTACGATAGAGGAAATGGAAGCGCGCTACCTGACGAACGAGAGCGGTGAACGTATAGGTGTCGTCCTGGACGTTGCTGAGTACGAGCGTCTCCGGCGGTCTGCCGAAGAAACGGCCAGAACGGAGCGGCACGGGGTCCCCTACGAAAAAGCGGTCGAACTCGCTAGGGACGTAGGTTCCTGGACAACCTCGAACTACCGGGATCTACGCTTACCGCGGAGCCGTTCTCGATGGTTCGCCGACACTCGACTTCAAAGGGGCGGGTATGGAGGAGGCGAGCTGATGGTCTCTCTGACGGATCGGATAAGGGAACAGGGGATAGGCGTCCAAGACGTCAGCCTGGGATCTACCCCGACTGCCACGCACGCGGCCGGGGTCACTGGAGTGACGGAGATCCGGCCGGGCACCTACGTCTTCTACGACAGGATGCAGGCGCGGATGGGTGCATGCTCGCCCGGAGACTGCACCGCTGAGGTGGTCGCGACCGTGGTCAGCAGGCCGACCGGGGATCTGGCCATCATCGACGGTGGATGCAAGACCTTCGCCACCGACGTGCAGCCGGGAGGCGAGTCGCTGAACCTCGTTGGGTTCGGCGAGGTCGTCGGGCACCCGGAGGCTGTTCTGGAGAATCTCACGGAGGAGCACGGTATGATCTCACTGCATGGCGAGATTGCCCTCCGGGTCGGAGATACGCTCAGGATCATCCCCAACCACGTTTGCAGCACCGTCAACGTGCCCGAGGCGTTCTATCTGGTCGGTGAGGACGGAACCGTGGAAGAGGTGGCGGTAGCGGCCCGCCGGAAGGTCTGGTAGGAGGAACACCGTGTTGGACCTCGTGCTGAAAAACGGGCGCATCGTGGACGGGACAGGCAATCCCTGGTTCATCGGCGACGTGGGGATCAAAGACGGCACCATTGCGGGTGTCGGGAGGGTAAGACAGAAAAGCAGGCGGACCATCGACGTTGGCGGGCAAGTGATCTCACCCGGCTTCATAGACGGCCACTGCCACTCGGACCTCATGATCCTAGACGTGCCTGAGAGCGAGATAAAACTCAGGCAGGGTGTCACCACCGAGGTGGTCGGCAACTGCGGAATGACGCCGGCGCCGTTCGCGCCCGAAAACCTGGAGTTGCTCAGGAGCTACGTTGAGCCCGTGCTCGGCACGACGGATCGGACGTGGTCCTGGGAGACTCTCGGCGAGTACGTGGGGAGCCTGCACGAGGCGACGCTAGCAGGGAACGTGGCCACCTACGTGGGCCACGGGACGTTGAGGATAGCGGTGATGGGTTTCGAGAACAGACCGGCCGAGGCCGGGGAACTGGAGTACATGAAGGGCCTGTTGGAAGAAGCCCTCCAGGCTGGGGCGATTGGCCTCTCCCTGGGTCTGATGTACGCGCCGGGGAGCTATACCCCGAGGGAGGAGCTGGCTGAACTGTGTTCCGTGCTCCCGTACTACGACGGGCTTCTCGCCACGCACATCAGAGGTGAGGGGAACAGCTTGATCTCCTCCATAGAAGAGGTCATCTGGATCGCCGAGCGGTGTGGTGTTCCGCTCCAGATCAGCCACCTCAAAGCCGCGGGGATGAGCAACTGGGGGAGCGTAGCCAGAGCGATGGAACTGGTGGAGAACGCGAGATCCCGAGGGCTGGACGTCACCTGCGACGTGTACCCGTACACCGCGGGCTCGACCACCTTGACCACGCTGCTCCCGCCGTGGGCGCTGGAGGGTGGCGTCTCCGGGGCCCTGGAGAGGCTGAAAGATCCGGACACACGGGCGAGGATCAGGGAGGAGTTGGGACACGAACAGGACAGCTGGGACAACCTCGTGGCCTCCACGGGTTGGGAGAGCGTCTACGTCTCCTCCCTGAGCAAGGGGGACGATGCGAGCCTGGAAGGCAAGAACATCGCCGAGATCAGCGAGTCGAGGGCGCTGGATCCAGTAGATTGCATGATGGACCTACTCTTGGAGCAGGACGGGAAGGTCGCGATCGTGTTCTTCCACATGGCCGAGGCCGACGTGGATCAGGTGATGAAGTGGGACCGCTCCCTCATAGCCTCCGACAGCCTCCACGATCAGGCCAAGAAGCCCCACCCTCGTCTCTACGGGACCTTTCCACACGTCCTCGCAACGTACGTGCGGGAGAAGAAGTTGCTGACCCTCGAAGAGGCGGTCAGGAAGATGACCTCCTTCCCGGCCCGGCGGTTCAGGCTGGGCGAGCGGGGTTTGATCTCACCTGGATACGCCGCTGACGTGGTCATCTTCGACCCGGAGACCATCTCGGACAGGGCCACCTACGAGGACCCCAAACGTTTCCCCGAGGGTATCTCCCGCGTCATGGTCAACGGAGAGGAGACTATCGAGATGGGTCTTCATCGAGGGACGAGGGCGGGTACAACGATTCTAAGGAACAACCCTTGAGCACGATGTCCACAAAGGAGGACCTATGAGGAAGACTGTAACCGCCGAAAAGGGACCGGAGCCCGCCGGTCCGTACTCGTACGCCGTGGTGTCTGGTGGCTTCGTGTTCATTTAGGGGCAGGATCCTGTGGACCCCGAGACTGGCACTATGCCAGACGCCTTCGCCGACCAGGATCGCCAGACGTTGAAGAACGTGCGGACGATCCTGGAGGCCGCCGGCTCGAGCATCGATGAGGTCGTCAAGGTGAACACTTACGTGACGGACCTCACGCGGTTTCAGAAGTTCAACGAGGTGTACAAGGAATTCGTTGCCCACGGCCCTCCGGTCCGTACCACCGGGGGCACCTCGCTCCTCGGGTTCCTTGTGGAAATCGACTGCATAGCCGCGGTTCCGGAAGCGGGATAGTGGCCCCCGTTCTCAGGTTGTGAGGGATCCCCGAATCCAGTCCAGAGAGCGCAATCTACAGAACCCGTAATGGTAGAAATCGAGGCGCTCCAGACCGTGTTCGCGGGCGACGGTCACTTTCTCGGCGAGGTTGTCGGCCGATCGGCAGTCGGGGGGCATGGGACGGAGTAGCAGGCCAGGCTTGGCGTTGTCCGCGAGCAAGGAATGATAAGCGTCGAGATCGAAGCGTAGACGGTCGGAGTCTGCAGCGTAGCCGGTAATCTCTACGGTGTCGCATGCGTCGGCCAGGGCGGCAGCATCCACTCCCGTCTTCCACCCGATCGTGGGCGTGGCCTCTCCCGTGGGATGCCCGGTGGCGAAGCCTTTCTCCGCCCCCGAGAGGTCCAGGAAAACGAACCTGGCGCCCTCATTGGCGACGGCCTCAGACACCTCGGCCGCGAGCGAGGTAACCGTAGCTATCCGCGCTTCTAGGTATCCCAGAAGTTGCTCGCCCCCGAAGTCTGCGAGGCGCTCGCGGGAGATCTCTTCGGAGCCTTCGTCCTCGCTCTCACCGGACAACCGGCGCTCCAGTTCGTCGCGGACGGAGCGATGGACCGCTTCGGCGTCGACGCCGGACCGGCGGGCCGCCGCGAGACAGTGGACGCAGAAACACAGACCGAGCAGGTAGTTTCCGACCGCGCCGATCTCCTCGAAGTAGCGCTCGTGGTGGTAGCCGTGCTCCAGCCCGTGAAAATGGAGCGACTCCGCGAAGACCGTCGAGACGTCGTAGCGCGCGACGTCCGACGCGAGCGCCCGCGCATAGCCCCGCACCTCTGGGTTGGATGGACACAGGTCGGTGAGATAGGGGTCCCCGAACGCGTTCTGCGTGGCGCACCCGGGGTGCGTGAAGCCGAGCCTGTCGCTGTGCAGGAAGACCACCCACGCGTTTGCGTCCATGCCCCGCTCGCCGGCGGCCACGCGAAGATCTTCCAGAGGATCGGTCGTGCGGGCCAGCCTGGCGACGTGCGGCCTGAGTTGCAGGCCTTCATAGCGGGATTCGTCCGGACGGAAAAAGACGGCGCCGCCCTCAAGGTAGCGGACCTTGTGGACGGGATTGTGGGGGAAGAGGTCCCTGGCGTCGTGGTAGGCGGCCGCCAGCGTAAGCCCGCCCAGGCCAGCACGCTCCTGGACGTTGCCGAGGACCGCGTCGAGTCCCTCGTCGTGAAGGTCGGTGGCGAACGCGAGCATCGACGTATCCATGCGGCCAGACTATACAGCCAAAGAGGTGCGATCAAGGCCCGAGACGGGCACTCGCGACTTCACGGGGTGTGATCCTCGGACCCTATGACGATCTCCTGCGCCATCCGTAGGTTGCCTGCGGTGAGTCCTCCGTCGACAGGGAGCACGG
>DASSJP010000567.1:0-2458 GCA_035691165.1 Rubrobacter sp. | reverse complement strand
TTGCCTTCGCCGTCGAAGACCTCGACGCGCTGGCGGAAAGGCTCGAAGAAGCCGGCGGTGTGGACTTCGAGAGCAAGCCGCACGCCATGGGCAGCGGGAGCAGGATCTTCTTCGTCAAGGATCCCGACGGCTACCGTATAGAGTTTATCGAGCGTCCGCAATAGTTCTTTCGGGCTCGTGAGAGCCCGCTAAAGTACGTCCAAATCCGTGCCGACAAAGAGATCGTGCGCGCTATACCGCCTGAACTTGCCCGCGTTTCTGAGGACGAGCGTGGCTACACCCTGCCCGAAGTCCTGACGGCAGTAGCCATCATGAGCATCATCCTCGCCATCGGGATCATCGTCCTGCTCGCGCTGCTCGAGCGCTGGCGGGTCGAGGCGGCAGCCGACCAGTTCGCCGCCGACCTGAGGCTGGCCCACACCAGGGCCACGGGGCAGTTGACGGACTGGCGGGTAGTCTTCATGCCCGATGGCACTCCTCTAAGCCGTTGCTCCTCAGCGGACTACTGCATGGTCAAGCTGAGCGTTCCTTACGGTTCCGGCGACCCTACGCCCGCGCTGGACGATGGGGTCCCGCCGGTTCGACGCGAGTTGCCCGAGCGGACCAGGATCAAGGAAGTCACCTTCGATCCGGACTGCTCCCACGGTGACGCGGACGCGGTCGTTTCGCCGAGCAATTGTGGTTTCGCGCAGACCGGCGCCACCCGTACCCTCGAGTTCAACTCCAACGGCACGGTCAGGACCCTCAGGCCAGGACAGAGCGGTACGGTTGTGATCAGCTCCGACGACGGTAGTCCCGAGTGCCCGGTCGTCTTCAACGCCGCGACGTCGAGGATAAGGATCGGTGACATCTCCTATTAAGTGGACCGCGGAAGAATCCGGCTACTCGCTCGTTGAGGTGATGGTAGCCATCGTCGTCCTCACCGTCGCCATCGTACCCATGGTCGGCACGTTTGGTGCGGCGATCCAGGCTACTAACGCGAGCGGCGGCTACGATGCGGCGCGGACATGCGCCGTGCAGAAGCTGGAACAGGCTAAGAGCCTTCCGTACGAGACCGTCGAAGACAGCCTGCCAGGCGGCGTCTGCGAGCATTCGGGCTTCGGATACACGATAGAGGCGCAGCCCATCGGTACGGATCTTCGCGATGGTTCCGGGGACGAGGGCCTGTCGAGGATGACTGTTACGGTTAGCTGGGGTGGCGAGAGTTCCTACAACGTGGCCGGCGTCGTATCCAGATGGTGAGGCGGAACGGGATACGGCTATGGAAGGAGGAAGTGGGCTTCACGCTTGCTGAGGTACTCGTCGCGGCGATGATGATGTTCGCCGTGCTCTTCGCACTGTACTCGATCTTCGACGTTAGCGTCAGGGCCTTTGGTTATGGCGGCGACAGGCTGGACGCCATCGAGAAAGCAAGGCTCGCCATGAGCAAGATGGAGCGTGAGATCAGGGCTGCCCACCCGTATGATCTGGCCTCCGATCCACAGAAGAAGTACCTGTTTTTGAACCCCGCGAATTCGACACAGCCTGCCGTGCCGACCACCACCCGCATCTACTTTGGCAACGAGGTCGAGGGAAACCGCAGGATCGGCAGCTCCGAGGTCATCGGCTACTACTTGAGCGGCAGCGAGTTGAAGCGATCGAAGGGCGGCAGTGCCCAGACGCTCGTAGATTCCGTCGCCACGAACGGACTGAAGTTTTCCTACTGCAGGAGCGCGGACGCATGCCCTCCGGTCTTTCCTATCACGGACGAGGCGGAGATCAGGGTCGTGCGGATTCAGCTAACCGTCGAGGTCGGGCGCCGTGGTAATGACCCCACAAGGCAGACTCTCGCGACCGACGTCTATCTCAGGAACCGTGGGGACTGATGGTGATCCGTAAACTCCTGCGCGATGAAAGGGGTATGGCCCTCGGGCTCGCCCTTATTATGGTCGTGCTCGTTGGGGTGATGGCGGCTGGCCTTCTGACGTTCGTCGCCACGGATCTGCAAGCCGTCGTGGAAGTCAACAGGGGAGAGCAGGCCTTCGAGCTGGCCGAAGCGGGAGTCGAGGTAGCGAAAGCACACATCGCCGATGACCCTGGCTTCTCCAACTGGGCATCGGGGGAACTCCACATGGACGGCATGGGGGAGAACTCCGTCACCGTCACAGTCGAGCACGATGCCGGAACCTTCGAGGCGGTCTCCACAGGCCAGTACGGTGAGACGAAACGCAGGATCGAAGCCATCTTCTCCGTCGTAGACGGGAGGCCGAAACTCCTGAGCTGGCGGGAGCTCTACGAGTAGAATGCTGTCGCCAGACCTGCGTACCCCACGACTGGCGATGTGTGCCGCGGCCACTTGCGTGGCTGTCGCAACGCTGAGGAGTATGCGAAGGTTTCTACAGCCTCACGTTCATCGTCCTCCTGAATCGGTCATCGGGCTGGCATGCTCCCAACCACGACTCACCTGACGGAGACCGTC
>DASSJP010000566.1:0-2964 GCA_035691165.1 Rubrobacter sp. | reverse complement strand
CTCAGGATGCTGCAACTTCTCACAGCAGGGGTCGAGAAGCGGCTCTGGATCACCGACGCCTACTTCCTCTCCATGCCGATCCTCACACAATCACTCATGGCCGCAGCCAGAGACGATGTGGACGTACGTGTCCTTGTTCCTGCGACCAACGACCTGCCATGGATAGGCACTCTCTCTCGCACAGGCTACAGGCAGTTCCTGGAATCCGGGATCCGCATCTTCGAGTACGGCGGACCGATGATCCACGCCAAGACCCTCGTCGCAGACGGCTGGTGGTCGAAGGTAGGATCGACGAACCTGAACTTCAGCAGTCTGGTCGCCAACTGGGAGATAGACCTTGTGGCAGAGGATGAAGGCTTCGCCGCCCAGATGGAAGCGTTGTTCGAGGAGGATCTCTCCAATGCCAGAGAAGTCCATCTGGTCAAGGCTGGCGGACGCGAGAAAGTACGCCCCGAACACCCGATGGACACCAGCGATCGCGGCGCGCGCCGTGGAGTCGTAGGCAGCGGCACGGGTTCGGCGGGCACTCTCGCCAGGGTGGGGATGGTAACCCTGCAGAAGAGCGGGTCCCCGCTCAACACCCACGAGAACGCTCTCGCCGCGGCGGTAAGCGGCGCCCTGCTCGGGGTCTCAGCTTTAACCCTCCGCTTCCCGCGTCTCGTCGCCTGGCCGCTTGCGGCTTGCGGTGGCCTCTTCGGAGGCATCGGGGTCTTGCGCGCCATCCGCTCGGCGCTCTCCGACCACACACCGCGGGAGGATGCGGATCGTCGTGAGCCTCATAGCAACGAGTCTACCCACGAGGAGCGCTCACGACCTCTTGCAGACGACCATTATGGCGGCCCATAGTTGCACAAGACCCCGGCCCATGCACTGGGGCAGAACCGGAGGACGAAAGGAATGAATGACGGCGAAGATCAAACGTCGGCAACCGAGTCAACGGGGGCTTCGCGATTTCTGGAGAGCACCGACTGTCTGTTGGGCCAGCTTCGCGCCGACCTGCGGCTTGGGCAGATTCCAGAACTGCGCACCCCAGAGCAGCGAGCGGCGCTGGCGCGCGTCAAGGAAGCGCTGGTGATCTATGCAGCCTTCTTCTACCCGCCGGAGCCCATGTAACGGGAAACGCTTGCCCTCATGCTCAGGGCGATGCGGTGAAAGGAAGCGAAGTGGAGACTAGGCAAGACCTGAACGCGCCGGCCACTCTTCAGGAGAGAAGGCAGACAGCCCCGACTTGTGAGCAGCGACGCGAGCTCGGGCGCGCCGCACGCAAGAAGACCCCCCGCGGCAGCCATGCAAAGTGGACTCCGGCACCAGACCGTGCTGACCCCGTTGATCTCCTTGAGGCGCAGGCCAGGAACCGGTTGCCCGAGCTCGCGCCGATACGGTATGCGCGCATGACACCCTCCCCGTTCACGTTTATGCGCGGGTCAGCCGTCGTCATGGCCCACGACCTCGCACAGACACCGGATACCGGCATCCACGCGCAATTGTGCGGTGACTGCCACCTCTTGAACTTCGGCGTATTTGCCTCCCCGGAGCGGACACTACTATTCGACGTCAACGACTTCGACGAGACTCTGCCGGGCCCCTGGGAGTGGGACGTGAAGCGCCTGGCAACTAGCTTCGTCGTCGCAGGCCGGGAGAATGGTTTCGGCAGCGCCGATTGCCGAAGAGCGGCGCGCGAGGCCGTGAGGTCCTACAGGCAGCGAATGGCCGAGTATTCACAGATGGGAGAGCTCGAGGTCTGGTACTCGCACGTCAGGGCGGAAGAGATTTTCGATCTGATCTCCGACTCGAAGTCCATAAAAAGAGTGAAAAAGGCCATGAGAAAGGCACGTGGCCGCGACAGTCTGCAGGCTCTCTCCAAACTAACCAGAGTCGTCGATGGTCGCAGGATCATCGACGATGATCCTCCGCTCCTGGTTCGCATCGTGGAGGAGGAGCTGCGGGAACAGATCGACGACATCTTGCAGACGTACAGGAGTACCCTGCAAGACGACCGGCGTCACCTGCTCGACCAGTTCCGTTTGGTGGACGTGGCGAGAAAGGTCGTCGGGGTAGGAAGCGTCGGCACAAGGGACTTTATCGTGTTGTTCGAGGGCCGCGACGAAGATGACCCGCTATTCCTCCAGGTGAAGGAGACAGAGACGTCCGTGCTCGAGTCTCATCTCCCGAAGAGCACCTACGAGAACCACGGACAGCGAGTCGTCGCAGGCCAGCGGCTCATGCAGGCAGCTAGCGATATCTTTCTCGGCTGGCTTCGAGGACCAGGCGGCCGCGACTTCTACTGGCGTCAACTAAGAGACATGAAGGGCTCGGCGAAGGTGGAGCGCATGTCGCCCGGCGAACTGGTCCTTTATGCCGGACTCTGCGGCTGGGCGCTGTCCCGTGCGCACGCCCGCTCCGGCGACAGGGTGCAGATCGCCGCCTACCTGGGCAAGAGCGAGCGCTTCGATCGGGCGATCGCCGACTTCGCGGAGGCCTACGCCGACCAGACCGAGAGAGACCACGCGGCGCTCTGCGCGGCCGTGAAGTCGGGCAAGCTCCCCGTCGATGCAGGCGCATGAAGAATCTGGAAGGTCTCGAAGATCAATCTCAATAGAGTAATCCCCGTCTGCCCGAGACACGAATGGGTGACCGTCGTGGATGAGCAGGGCATCCGTAGCGTGGAACGGTTCCATACCAGGAGGGGACAGATCCTCGGCTCTGAACCGGACGATTACGAAGACTACGGCTCGGTGAGGGTCTGGTCGGGTTTGCACCCCAAGACGCGGCGCATAGGCGAGCGCTACGGTAGCGAGAGGGTGCCCGTCGTGCGGGTCACCCTCATCCTGGTCGAGATGGGTAAGCTTCCCCGCCAGATCCGCAAGCCGAAGGCGCTCTGACTCTGGTTCTGCGGAGAGGAGGAGCCGGACCTTGACCTCCTGTGGCGCTCCTACGTCAGGAGGTTCGACCTGGAGCACGCCA
>DASSJP010000565.1:0-2372 GCA_035691165.1 Rubrobacter sp. | reverse complement strand
GGAGCGCGAGGCGGAGAATGTACTGGAAGATCTTCGAGGCTCGGGTACCGAACCTCCGGCGGCGGAGCCTACGCCGGCGTTGCGCCTGCTCGTAAAGCGTGGAGATGCGGTGGAACTCGGCGGCTCGCTCTTCGCCGCGCGTGAGGTCGCCGACTCCATACTTCAACGGATAAAGACCATCTGCAGGGAGGAAGGTGAGATCTCACTGTCCGAACTCCGCGACAGCCTCGGCACAAGCCGCAAGTACGCCCAGGCCTGGCTGGAGTACTCGGACGCCGCAGGCGTCACCAGCCGCACAGGCGACGTCCGCGTCCTCACCCGCCGCCACAGGCAGGCGATGTAATAAACTCTGCCAGGTTCCATGAACCCGGAATGCGTGGGCCTGGTGGCCCGGCCGGTCTTCAAAACCGGTTTGCGGTCCTGATAGGGCCGTGGCGGTTCGATTCCCCCGCATTCCGCTGTACGAGCCGTCAGGAATCAGCTATCAGCCTTAAGCAAGATTATGACTCCGTGTGACCTTCGACGATAACCTACTTGACGGCAGGGATGACGTCAGGTTGTATGGCTGGTGCTACAAATAGCTGATTGCTGACAGCTTGAAACCGGAGGTTTCGAATGGAATTTTCTCATCTTGACAGCGAAGGCGCGGCCCGGATGGTTGACGTGGGGGAGAAGGGCGTGGTGCGGCGCACCGCTGTGGCAGGGGGATTCGTGCGCATGTCTCCCGAGACCATCAGGTTGTTGCGGGAGACGGCGTTGCCCAAGGGTGACGTCTTGAACACGGCAAGGATCGCTGGTGTGATGGCGGCCAAGAAGACGCCAGAGCTGATCCCGCTCTGCCACGGTTTGAATTTGACCTCGGTGGACGTGGAGTTCGAGGTCGGGCAGGACCGTGTCGGCATCACGGCCACAGCCCGCGCGAGCGACAGGACAGGCGTCGAGATGGAGGCCCTCACCGCGGTTAGCGTGGCCGCTTTGACCGTCTATGATATGTGCAAGGCAGCGGACAAAGGGATGGTGATCAAGGAGGTCAGGCTCCTGGAGAAGACCAAGGAACCCCTCGGGCCGTGAAGGCTTATACGGCGCTTCGTTGCGGTGCATGCAACACTTTGTTAGACAATGATATCTTCGTTGTGGTTATGCTAGACTTTCTGGCTAACCCACGGGCCATTCGCTAGGTCAGGAGCAGAGATCGAGGGCGAAAAAACTGTTCTCTACCCCATATTTCTGGACCTCTCCGGAAGGCGTTGCGTGGTCATCGGAGGCGGTGGCGTCGCGGCGAGGAAGGTCCGCAAGCTGTTGAAAGCTGGGGCCGAGGTAGTGGTGATCTCACCCGATGTACGCCCCGAGCTTGCCAGCATGGACGTCGAGATACACCACCGCCCTTACGAGCACGGCGATCTGGAAGATGCGTATCTTGCGTTCACAGCGACGGACTTGCGTGAGGTCAACGCTGAGGTGGCGATGGAAGCGAGGGCGCGCGGGGTGCCCATCAACGTCGCCGACTTTCCGTCCGAGGGGGACTTCGCCGTGCCCTCTACGCTTCGGAGGGGACAGCTCCAGGTAGCGGTCTCGACGGGTGGCGCTTCGCCCACGCTGGCGAGGCGCATCAGGAGCGGGCTGGAAGGGGTGTTCGGCCCCGATTGGGCCGGTATCGTGGAGGAGTTCGACACCGCGCGTCGGAGTGGTGAGGCGCCTGGCGAGGACCTCGAAGAGGAGGTGAGCAGGTGCTTGTCGCGGTTGCGGGGATGAGCCACCGCTCGGCGCCGGTCGAGGTGCGCGAACGCGTCGCGTTCCCGCCGTGCGCGGGCCGGAGCTTCCTCAGACGCCTCAAGGACGATGGCGTCGTCGCCGAAGCGGTACTTCTCTCGACCTGCAACAGGACCGAGGTCTACGCCGTCGTCGAGGACGAGGGGGCCAGGGAGCGGGTGCTCGACCTGCTAGCTGAGGACAGGGGCGTAGATCGGGCGTCGCTAGGGCGGGACACGTACTGGCTCACCGACGAGGAGGCCGTGCATCATCTGTACAGGGTCGCGTCTTCTCTTGATTCTATGGTGGTGGGGGAGGGCCAGATCCTTGGCCAGGTGCGTGAGGCGTACAGGGCGGCGACCGAAGAGCAGTGCGCGGGCCAGATCCTCAACCGCCTCTTCCACACGTCGCTCAGGGTCGGCAAGCAGGTCCGCACCGAGACAGGGATAGGGGACAGCTCGCTCTCCGTGCCGCGCGTCGCCGTGAAGCTCGCCGAGGAGGTCTTCGGGTCGCTCGCGGGAAGGCGGGCACTGGTCCTCGGCGCCGGCGATATGAGCGAACTCGTGGTCAAACACCTCAAGGACAGGGGTGTCGTTGACCTCCTCATCGCCAACCGCACCCCC
>DASSJP010000564.1:0-2858 GCA_035691165.1 Rubrobacter sp. | reverse complement strand
CCCATCGAGAAGTCCATGTTGTTCTTGTAGGCGATCTGGACGCCGACGATGTGCTCGGCGATGTTGCCGACTATCGGTACGAGGATGACCCCGACGAATAGCTCGGAGATCCCGTATTCCTCCGTCAGGGGCTGAATGGCCCCGACGAAAGCCTCCGAAACGAAGGCCACCGCAGCAGTCGCGGCGAACAGGAGCACCAGCGACACAGTCCTGCTGAACGGGGCGTGTCCTTCGCCTCCCGCGGTCCCGCCTTCCGGGCTTCGGAGGATGTAGATCAGGTACAGGATGTAGAGCACGAACATCACCACGGCCACCTCGATGCTCAGGGTGGTCGGTCCTGAGCCCGGGTTCGTGAACGCGAATATGGTCGGCAGGGAGAGCGCCGCTGCAACGATGGCGAGCATCGAGGCGTTGATGCCTGCGATCTCCGAGGAGAAGCTCTGGGTGCCGTTCTTCAGGCCGCCGAAGAGGATGCTCGCCCCGAGCACAAGCAGGACGTTGCCGATGATCGAGCCGATGATCGAAGCCTTGACCACCGTGGTGAGCCCCGCAGAAAGGGCGAAGATGGTGATTATGAGCTCGGCGGCATTGCCGAAAGTGGCGTTTAGAATGCCGCCGATGCGCGGCCCGGAGTGATGGCCGAGGCTCTCGGTCGCCTGCCCGAGCACCCACGCGAGCCCGATCAGGGCCAGGGCCGAGATGGCGAAGATCACGATTACAGGGGCGTGCAGAAGCTCTGCGACCACGACCGCCACGGTGAGCGCGGTCGTCGCACCGTATGCTACTTTGCCGAACAATGCGGTACTCTCCGGCTCTTCTTACGGATAACCATGACGATTATCTTATAAGATGAGAGGGTCAAGCGTAACGACTTCTGGAGATAGACCTTTGATCGACTACCACCTGCACGTCATAGCGCACGGCGACCGTCCGATGACCGTGGAGAACATCCTCGAGTACTGCGAGGTCGCAAAATCGAAGGGCATCCGCCAGATGGGCATTACCGAGCACGACCGCTATCTGGACGAGATAGACCTCGCCGCATTCCAGGAGGCCCGCGAGCTCTCGCACGACGTGGAGTTGCGGCTCGGGATCGAGATAGACTTCGTGCCTGGTGCCGAGGAGCGGATGGACCACGACGCCACGGCCCTCCCCTACGACTACGTCATCGGAAGCGTACACAGGGTGGATAACGAGGAGGTGGACAGGGCTACGGACCAGCGGATCTACGACAGGTACGAGACCTACGAACTCTACGCGGCGTACTACACGAACGTCCGCAAGGCCGCCTTATCAGGGCGATTCGAGATCCTCGGCCACCCAGACCTGATAAAGATCTTCCGCCACTTCCCGGAGCGGGACATTACCCCTATCCTTGAGGAGACCGCCGACGCCGTCGCAGAGTCGGGCATCGTCGTTGACGTGAACGCGGCGGGCTTGCGGAAACCCATAGGCGAGGTCTATCCAGCCAGGAACTTCCTCGAGATGTTCCACAGAAGGGGCGTCCCCATCGTCCTCTCCTCCGACGCTCACGCCCCTGACGAGGTCGCAGCGGGCTACGACACGAGCCTGAAGCTCGTCCACGACGTCGGCTACCGCGAGGTCGTCACCTTCAGGAACCACGAGCGGGGAACCCTCCCACTGTGACCGAAGAGCTCTTCCTGAGAGACTCCTACTTAAAGGAGTTCGAAGCCCGCGTCGTGAAGCTGGAAGGCCGTGAGGTAGTCCTCGACCGGACCGCCTTCTATCCCGGCGGCGGAGGCCAGCCGTCGGACAAGGGAACTCTTGGCATAGGTCCTGTTGAGGCAAGCGTCGTGGACGCGAGGCGGGAGGGCAAAGAGGTCGTCCACGTCCTAGACAAAACCATCCCTGACACGGTGCGCGAACTGAAGGGCGCGCTGGACTGGGAGCGCCGCTTCGCGCACATGCGGTATCACACGGCGCTGCACGTGCTCTCCGGTGTGATCTGGCGCAACTTCGAAGCCAAAGTCACAGGCGGCCAGATGCGCTCAGGCCGCGCAAGGATGGACTTCTCCTTCCCCGGCGAGTGGACTTCAGATGTAGTTGGCGAGATAGAACGTCTGACGAACGAGGCTCTCGCTGAAGAACGTCCGGTCAGAGTCTACGAGCTGGAGCGGGAGGAGGCGGTCGCGAACCCCGACCTCATCCGTACCCAGGTCAACCTGATCCCTGAGCGGGTAAGGACCATCCGGATTGTGGAGATAGAGGGCCTCGATACCCAGGCCGACGGAGGCACCCACGTCGCCAACACGCGCGAGGTAGGGGAGATGGAGATCACAGGCCACAAGAGCAAGGGCCGCCAGAACAAGCGGATAGAGTTCGTGCTCCGATGAAGATCTGGAAGACAGGCGTCGTCGCCCTCGTCGCCTTGCTTCTCGCCGGATGCGGCGGTGCGCCGGCCAACTCGGATACCCAATCGAAGGATACGCAGCAGGCTT
Source organism: Rubrobacter sp. (assembly GCA_035691165.1). GTDB lineage: Bacteria > Actinomycetota > Rubrobacteria > Rubrobacterales > Rubrobacteraceae > Rubrobacter_D. Next base: position 399 of record DASSJP010000564.1, on the reverse strand, counting down.
CCGGGGCCAATACGGCCGAGACGACCACGTCCGATCTTCGTACTCTGGTCATCGACACCTCAGGGGGGAAGAAGGTCGAGGTGCGGGTCGAAGTTGCCGATAACGTCGCCGAGCAGGAGAAGGGGCTCATGTACCGGAAGTCGCTGGGTGAGGATCGGGGCATGCTCTTCGTCTACCCGGCGGAGCGGGAGCTCTCGTACTGGATGAGGAACACATACATACCTCTCTCCATCGCGTACATCGACTCGGAGGGGCGCATCGTTGACATCCTTGACATGAAGCCCCTTGACGACAACCCTCCCCACTACACGTCGTCCGAACCAGTGCAGTACGCCCTGGAGGTCAACAAGGGCTTCTTCGAGAAAGAGGGTGTAAAAGAAGGGGACCACGCCGAGCTAC
>DASSJP010000563.1:0-4022 GCA_035691165.1 Rubrobacter sp. | reverse complement strand
GGCTACCCTGATTACCCGTGGTACTTCGGCACGGACGGTGCCTATACGGCCTACCCGCTCGTCGCCTCGGGCCAGTGGGACACGGCGATGAGCCATCTGAGATCCATCCGAGACGTCTCCCGCGCGACCAACGGCTCGACGGGTAAGGTCGTCCACGAGATCGTCACTGACGGCTCCGTCTACTGGGGGACCAACGACGATCCGGGCAACACCAACGAGACGGCGCAGTTCGCAACGGCCGTGGATCTCCTCTGGCGTTGGTCGGGCGACAACCGCTTCAGAGACGAGATGTACGGCTTCGTCAGAGACGGCATGAGCTATATCACCTCGGCCTCGGGTTGTCCCGTCTCGAACCCCTCCGCAGAAGGCACCTGCGACGACGACGGCGACGGCTGGCCCGAGGGCTACGGCATGGTCGAGAGGACAGGGATGGGCGAGGAGAAGCTCGACAACACAGCCTACACCTGGCAGGCCCTGAGGGCGCTCCAGCGCATGGCCGAGAGCAAGGGCGACACTGCGACCGCGACCTGGGCTGATGCGAAGGCCGACGCGATGGAGGCCAGATTCGACGCAGCGTGGTGGATGACGAATCAGAACCTCTATGCCGATTCGCTCGACGACCCGGGCGACGTAAAACTGCAACAGAAACACTGGATCAACGCCACCCCCATGGAGACGCTCCTGGCCCCCCAGAACCGGGCCAACGCCGCGCTCGATACCCTGGAGTCATCCACCTTCACCGGCGACTGCGGCCTCTTCCACACTGGGGCAGGCGGAGGCCCGACCGGAGCGGGAGAGCTCAAGTGCTGGACCCTGCCGACCTCCGTCATGGCTGTGGCCGAGGCCAACTACGGCAGGCTCGCCGATGACCAGGCACCATTCTACATGGGCTCCATAGCCGAGCAGCTCGACCTCGAGATGCCAGGGGCGCTGCCGGAGATCTCACCCAGCCCCGAGTACGATCCGTTCGTGGACTTCAGGGAGCGGGCGATGTTCATGCAGGCGTGGTCCTCGTACGGAATCCAGTGGCCCGTCATCCACAACTTCCTCGGTATCAGCCCCGACGCGCCAGCCAGGATCCTCTCCGTCGTCCCCGACATCCCCGACTCCTGGCCAGGCCTCTCGGTACAGAACCTGCGGGTCGGCAGCGGCACCATGACAACCTCCGCCTCGAGAAGCGGCAAACAGTACACCACCGAGGTCTCCGCACCGACTGGTTGGAAGCTCACCATCGGACACACCCTCCCCGCGGGTGCCGCTGTCGAGAGCGTCACCCTTGACGGCAAGCGCGCCAGGTACGACGTCGTGGATACCACCCGCGGACGCGAGGTGCGCGTGCAGACCACCACCGACCAGCGTCACACCCTGGTCGTGACTACAGGCTAGACTTAAGAGCGAACGGAGGCGAGATGGACCAAGATCTCGCCTCCGCATCTCAAGGGATGAGCCTGAGATGAAGGCTTCCGCCTCGTCTGCAACAACGAAGGTGACAAGATTGTCTGTACATCTCAGGTCGATAACCTTAAGGGTGCGGTCGAATGTATCATGATGTTGATTTTTGAGGCCGCCGTTATTGGCGCCTACAGAGGAGCATCCTCAGATGAGCGACTCGATTGATCCACGTAGTGCGTCACCCACTGAGTTTCTGCGGTGGCTGCAGATACACGAGGCAAACCATCCTTCTGCGTTTGGCAGTTGGAGCTCGCGGGCTGCTAGCGAGTCGCTCCGTAACCGTGCTGCGCTTGAAGAGGTTCTTGAGCAGACATCGAATTTTCTGCGTAACAGCCTGACCAACGTTGAAGAAAACGAGCAGGCTGTTTGGGACCAGACACTCTCAGAGCACGCCGAAGGTTTGCTCGGCAGCCAATTTCCTACCAACGCTGGTAATCTCGCGTATTACTCGACGCTCACTGGTTTGATAAGAGATGCTGAGCATGCTGCTGCCAGACTTGGATATGAGTTGCCTGAAGCGGTAACCTTCGGTCTCTTACCGACCGGCAGAGTTAACGGTCTAGCTTGCGCGGTTCCCGCCGGAGGCTTGATCGTCGCCATAGACGATGGACTTTTCAACTTTCTATACTCACTGGCGAAGGCAATAGCGACGTTCTGCGAAGTTACCGTAACAGACTTCAATGTAGATATTTCGTGGATCGATAAAGACATCGTCCGAGCGGTGCGAGCAAACGAAGAAGCAAATCGTCGATGGCTAGAAGCGCTGGTCGCGACCTTTGTCTATGGGTATCCTAACGTCGCTCCGATGCGTCCGCTCTTGGATCATCGAGCCTATTTGGTTGCAGCGCTCGTCACCGCTGTAGAGTTCTTCGTAGTCGCCCACGAGTTTGGTCACCTAATCTTGGGACATTATGAACGCAACCATGTAACCTCAAAGCAGAGATTATCAAGCGGCGCCGAAGTCGAAGAGATCAACACCGAGATGGAAGAGGAATTGGAGGCTGATCGATTGGGCCTAGACCTGCTTCGCGAACATCACAGAAGCCTCAGCTTATCATTAGACAACACCCGCTGGGCAATATGGTTCTGGGCAGGTTGTCTGAACATCATCGAAGAGATGTTAGGCACAGCTTCAACGCACCCGCCCGCAAGTATGCGATCGGAAAGGTTGCTGCAGCGACTTGCTAGAGAGGACGGAACTTCCATAACAACACCCAGCCTTGGCCTCTATATCTACCGGGTGATGGAAGCGCTCTGGTTCCATAATGAGGCTCGTTTTGCAGAATGGGAGAATCGGGCGCTAAGCGGCGAAGTTCCCTGGCATTTACCGTTGAACAGCGCAGCTACTCGCTAATTCGAGTCGTCACTAGGTCGGGCGCATTTAACATGCCTATACTACTCTTCAGCGGACTATCTCCCCGCAAGAAGGAAGTTGTTTCATGTTGCAAGCTCCGACGAGGGCTTACGTGAGCTGAGAACACAGTATGTGAACGATGCCATACTCGGTGACAAGTTCAGATAGGCTTTCTACGCCTCCGTGTTCCTATTGACCTAGGATGATTCACCGCCTATCTGTTCGCGGGCGCCTGTCCGCGGGGTCGCCAAGCCAAACCTGTAGAGGGCGTAATAGAGAAGTCCTGCGGTGATCATCCCTGCGAGCCAGGAGAGGTCGAGGCCGCCCGCGGCGCGGGCGATGGGTCCCTGCAGAGGGGTGACGAGGCCGTAGAGGAAGAGCCACGTCATGGCGAGGCCGACGAGGAGGGAGATGATCGCCGCCCAGTTCACGTCGCCGACCCGCGATTCTCTCGGAGATTGGTACAGTGCCTCGACGTCTATGTCCTCGCGGCGGATGATGTAGAAGTGGACGAGCATTATGGCCGCCCACGGGCTCGCCCACGCGACGACGCTCGCGAGCCACGCGTCGAGCTGCTCGGCGAGGCTGCCGGCGAAGACGAGGTAGAGCGTGAAGATGGTGGCGAAGACGCCAACGATGATCGTCAGTATGTGCCTCCTCACGTTGATGTCCACGGCGAGCGCCGAGACTGACGTTGAGTAGACGTTGAGGATGTTGGTCGCGATCGGCCCGTGGAGTACCAGGAAGAGAACGGGCACGGCCAGTGCGCCGAAGGTGTTGACGATGATCACCGCCGGGTCCGCCCCCGTGCCCGTCGTGGCGATGGACGCGCCGAGGATGCCGAGCCACAACACAGGGATAAACTGTCCGAGGGCTCCGGCCCAGAAGAGCCGACTGCGGGGCACGGTGCGCGGGACGAAGCGAGAGTAGTCAGAGGCGTAGGCCAGCCAGGTGATCCCCCAGCCGATCCCGATAGCGGTCATGACCTGGCTCATCGCGGTCCACCGCGCGGCGCCCGTGGCCTCGCCTGCGAAGCCCCAGTCGATATTGCCCTTCGACCACGCAACGATGGACATGGCGACGAGGATGACGAGGGTGACAGGAACGGTCCACTTCTCGAACGTGCGGATGGCGTAGAAGCCGAGCGTTGCCAGCCCGACCTGTATCGCCATGAGGACGATCACAACGACGACCTTCGTCGCTGGCGTGCCAGGGA
>DASSJP010000562.1:0-8924 GCA_035691165.1 Rubrobacter sp. | reverse complement strand
CGGCTGAAGCCTGATGCCTGATGCCTGAGCCGACGAAGGAGGCGAAATGAAACACACGGGCACCGTAGGCTACGCGGCCATGTTCGAGCAATTCCATCCGACGGAGCTTCTCGATTGGTGCAGGGTGGCCGAGGAGTCGGGGTTCGGTTCAGTGATGGCCTCGGACCACTTCCATCCGTGGACCCCGGATCAAGGTCAGAGCGCCTTCGTCTGGTCCTGGATGGGCGCATTGGGCGCGACGACGAACCTCCGCTTCGGCACGGGCGTGACCCCGCCCGGATTCCGCTACCATCCAGCCATAATCGCCCAGGCCGCAGCCACGCTCGAAGCGATGTACCCTGGACGCTTCTGGCTCGGACTCGGTGCTGGCGAGGCTCTCAACGAACACATCGTGGGCGACTACTGGCCCGAGGCTCCGACCAGGCTCCGCATCCTCATGGAGTCCATCGAGGTCATCCGCAGGCTCTTCTCCGGGAAGGTCGTCAAGTACAGCGGCGAGCACATAAAGCTCGAGAGCGCGAGGCTCTACACCATGCCTGATACTCCGCCCCCGATCTACGTCGCCACCGCAGGCCCCATACAGAGCCGCAGGACGGGCGAGTTCTGCGACGGCATCATAACCGTAGGAGCCGCTGACGAGAAGATACGGGGGCTGATGGAGAAGTTCGAGGAGGGCGCGCGCAGGGCCGATAAGGACCCTTCCCAGATGCCGCGCATGATTCAACTCCATGTCTCCTGGGCTGAAGATCAGGAGTCAGCCGAGCAGCAGGCCGTGCGCGAGTGGCCCAACGGCGGGATGCCCTTCCCCAAGGCGGATATCAGGAACCCCGAGGACTTCGCCGCGATGGCGAAGCAGGTAACCGTCGAGAACTTCAAGAACCGCGTCCTCATGTCCGCCGACCTCGACGAGCACCTGGAGCACATCCAGCACTACGTGGATCTCGGCTTCGACGAAGTCTACGTCCACAACGTCGGGCGCAACCAGGAGGAGTTCATAAGAGCCTACGGCGAGCGCGTCATCCCCAAGCTCCGCTGGCCTGAGTAGTAGAAAATGGAGATCAGGCAGGAGGTCAACAAAGGGATTCTGGGCGCATGATCCTCTGCCTCTGTGATACTGGGGCGACGACTTGAAAGTTGCGGTTGTGGGAGCGGGCATCGTCGGTGCTTCCGTGGCCTTTCGGCTGTCCGAAGGCGGGGCGGAGGTCGTTCTTATCGACGGGGCGGAGCCTGGCTCCGGCACCACCTCGACCAGCTTCGCCTGGGTCAACGCCAACAACAAGCTCCCCCGCGAGTACTTCGAGCTGAACCTTGCCGGAATGCGCGAGCATGAGCGGCTCCACGATGAGATCGGCGGTGGATGGCTTCACTCGACCGGAAACCTGATCTGGCCCACGGACGAAGAACAGGAGAACCTGGAAACACGCATCGAGCGCCTCCGATCCTGGTCCTACGCCGCCGAGATGCTCCCCGCTTCGACGGTCAACGAGAAACTGGAACCGGAGGCCGTATTCCCGAATCCAAAGACCAGGATCGCTTACTTCCCCGAAGAATCCTGGGTCGACGCTCCAGCCCTCACGAGAACTCTCGTGCAGGCTGCCGGCCGCAACGGGGCAAGGACGCTGGTCGGGAACGCGGTACACGGCATTGAGGGCGAGGGTGTGACGCTGCGGCTTGAGGACGGCGACACCGTTCACGCCGACGCCGTGGTCAACGCGACCGGTGCGAGGGCCGCATCCGTGGCGGAGATGGTCGGGAGGAAGTTGCCGCTCGACGTATTCCTGGGGCTGCTCATCAGGGTCGCCGCCCCCGGCGAGCCGTTGGGACGCCTCATGCACACGCCGCGCGTCAACGTGCGCCCCGACGGTCAGGGATACGTCTTGCTGCACCACGATTCGGTGGACGCAAAGCTTACTGACGACTTCGCCGGGATCGAAGATCCGCTATGCGCGGAGCTTCTGGAGCGTGGGCTGCGCGTATTTCCGGCGCTCGCGGAGGCGGAAGTCGTGGAGGCGAGATTCGGGCTTCGTCCGGTCCCGGCGGATGGTCATTCGTGCGTGGGCGCGCTCTCAGAGGTTCCCGGCTACTACGAAGCCGTGACGCATAGCGGCGTCACGCTCGGACCGCTCGTCGGACGATTGCTGGCGCGTGAGATCCTGACCGGCCAAGTTGACCCACTCATCGCACCGTTTCGTCCTGATCGCTTTTCGGCAAAGTAGTACTCTGAACCGGCGCACCTGTGCCCGAAGGAATGGTCTATATTCACAACGCAAGGCGCAACCAGGAGGAGCTTATTAGGGCCTACAGAGAGTGTCATCCCCAAGCTGTGCTGGGGTACTGAAGTTGACCGACAAATGAGGTAAGAAGGGCTAATGGATAGCCGACCACAGCCCCGTAATTCCGCGAACCTCTGGCGGAGGCTTCTCAGGTCACCCCTGATAAGGATCATCCTGGCGACCGTCGTGGTCTTCGTCGCCGTGCTCCTCGCCCAGAGCCTCGTCCACCTGTTCAGGGATGTAGTGCCAGGTCCTCTCTATTATCTGCTGTTCGTGGTCGTCAGCGTGCTGGTCGCCTGCCTCGCCTACGTGGCGTATGTGCGAGTCGTCGAGCGGCGTACCGTCTCCGAGCTTTCCGGAGAAGGTGCCATCAAGGAACTCGGTGTGGGCGTGGCCATCGGGGCGGGGTTGGTGATCGTTGTCGTTGCGGCGTTGTGGGTGCTCGGAGACTACGTCGTGGTGGGTACGAACTCAGCGATGGTGTTGCTGGTCGCTTTCGCGAACGATGCGTCAGGCGCGGTCGTTGAAGAGATTCTATTTCGGGCTATCGTCTTCAGGATCTCGGAAGAAGCGCTCGGGACCTGGTGGGCGTTGCTTATCTCCGCTCTGTTGTTCGGGTTATTGCACGCGGGAGAACCTGGTGCCGTCCCCGTCGCCCTCGCGGCCAGTGTTCTTCTCTGCTGCGCTTATATGCTGACCCGAAAGCTGTGGATGCCTTTCGGTATTCACTTCGCCTGGGACTTCACGCAGGACGGCGTCTTCGGCGTGGCCGCCGGTGCGAAAGGGCTCTTGCAGGCCGAGCTGGCAGGCCCTTCGCTTCTGTCTGGAGGAGAGATCGGGATAGAGGCTTCGATCCTGGCTCTGGTGGTCGTCCTGATCGCCGATCTGTATTTGCTTCGGAGGGCGAGCCGGCAAGGACGGTTGATCGAACCGCCCTGGCGACACCGAACACGTCCATCCCAGCCTTAGTGAACGTAGAGTTCTGTTTACAATTGCTCTAACTGGCGCATATACTCTTCTCAAGGAAAGGGAGGCGAGTACGCAAGCGATGGCTTTTGCAAAGCAAGGGTTTCTCGTTGCGGAGGGAGTGGTGCTCCCCTGGACAAACCACCGTTTTGGTGTGGGCTGGATCTTGCCCCACTGGTCTGATGCGGGCTCGTGAAAAGTCCTTCATAGTGTCGCAGGCGGAAAGTTAGCGAAGCCTTCGTGCGCGCGAGCTTCCTGTGCAGGAAAGGAGAAGAGGTTTTGGGAAAGTCACTTTTTAGCGGTGGAAAGGTCGTAACCGCAGAAGGAAGCTACAGGGCCGACGTGCTCGTCGAGGACGAGAAAATTGTCGCTGTCGGCACGAACCTCGACGCGAACGGCGCCGAGACCGTAGACGCTTCCGGCAAACTGGTTATGCCTGGTTTTATCGACGCACACACCCACATGGACATGCCCTTCGGGGGCACCGTCACGGCGGACGACTGGGCCACGGGCACGGAGGCCGCGGCGTCCGGTGGCACCACCATGATCATCGACTTCGCCCTGCAAGAGGCCGGGGGGACTCTCGCAGGAGCGTTCGACACGTGGACCGAGAAGGCGCGGGACAAGGCGGTCATAGATTACAGCTTCCACGTCGCCATAACGGACCTGCGCGACGACATAAAGACCGAATTGCCAGACCTGGCACAGAAGGGTGTGGCTTCGGTCAAGATCTTCATGGCCTACAAAGGCACGCCACTCTACACCGAGGACGAAGACCTCTTCGAGGCACTGCAACTTTCTAAGGACGCCGGGGTCCTGGTCATGGTCCACGCCGAGAACGGAGACGCGATCGCCAAGCTCCAGCAGCAGGCGCTCGCGCGCGGTGACACTGCACCCCGCTTCCACGCCCTCACCCGTCCCGAGCCCGTCGAGGCCGAGGCGACGAACAGGGCCATCAGGCTGGCAGAGGTCGCGGAGGCGCCGATCCTCGTCGTCCACGTCTCGTGCGCGCCCGCGCTGGAAGCCATCCACCTCGCCCACGAGCGCGGCCAGACGGTCTACGCTGAGACCTGTCCCCAGTACTTCGCCTTCGAGTATGAAGACCTCGCCAGAGAAGGTTTCGAGGGAGCGAAGTACGTATGTTCTCCGCCGTTGCGAGATCCTCGCAACCGGCCCGCGTTGTGGAACGGCCTCAAGTTCGGGGATTTGCAGATCTTCGGCTCCGACCACTGCTCTTTCAACTACGAGGGACAGAAGGAGATGGGTAAGGACGACTTCACCCTGATCCCCAACGGATTGCCGGGCGCCGAAGAGCGGGCGATGACGCTCTGGACGCTCGGCGTGCGCGAGGGCAAGCTCTCGGAGAACCAGTTCGTCGCCGTACTCTCTACGAACCAGGCGCGTATCTACGGCGCGTATCCGAGAAAGGGAACCCTGGCACCGGGCGCCGACGCTGACATCGTATTGTGGGACCCCGAGCTCTCCACGACAGCCACCGTCGATAATCGTCACGGAAACGTGGACTACACGCCCTACGAAGGGATGGAGTTTCACGGCGGCCCTGCGGCTGTGTACGTGCGGGGCGGCCTGGTCTACAGAGATGGTGAGGTCGTCGGCGAGCGGGGCTCGGGCAGGTTCGTCGAGCGCAGCTTCACGGCGACGGAGGGACTGGAGGTGCGCGTATGACGAACCCGGAGGAGCTTTTGCAGCGGCAGAAGGACGTGTTGCCTGACTGGATCGCGCTCTACTACGAGAAGCCAATGGAGCTGGTGCGCGGCGAGGGCTTCAAGGTCTGGGACTCCGAAGGGAACGAGTACCTCGACTTCTTCGGCGGCATCGTCACGACCATCAGCGGGCACGCGGTACCCGAGATCGTCGAAGCCGTGCGGGAGCAGGCGGGCAAGATCTTCCACTCATCGACGCTGTACATGATCGAAAGCCAGGTGAAGCTGGCGGAGAAGTTGATCTCACTCTCTCCCATAGGCGGCGACCAGAAGGTCTTCTTCGTCGGCAGCGGCAGCGAGGCGAACGAGGCGGCGCTGCTCTTCGCCACGCAATACCGGAACTCCAGCGAGATCATCGCGCTGCGCGGCTCTTACCACGGCGGCTCGTTCGGGACGATGGGGATAACAGGCCAGAGCGCCTGGCGCCCGACACCGCGCTCGGCCATCGACGTCAGCTACGCGATGACCCCGCACCGCTCGTACAGCCCTCTCTACGGTCCTTTCGAGGGCGACCCTGAGGGCTTCGCGCGGGCGTGCGCAGAAGACGTGAAGCGCCTCATCGAGACCGCCACGACAGGACGTGTAGCGGCGTTCATCGCCGAGCCCATTCAGGGTGTCGGAGGATTCATCGAGATACCGCCGGTCTACTTCCAGCGGGTAAAGGAGATCCTGGACGAGTACGGCGTGCTTTTCATCTCCGACGAGGTACAGACTGCCTTCGGGCGCACGGGTGGCCACTTCTGGGGCATCGAGGACTCGGGCGTGGAGCCGGACATGATCACAATGGCCAAGGGACTCGGCAACGGACTGGCTATCGGCGCGGTCATGGGTCGCGCCGACGTTATAGATTCGATCTCCCCGAAGCTCCACATCTCGACTTTCGGCGGCAACCCGGTCTCAGCGGCCGGGGCCCTCGCCAACCTCGAGTACATCCTGAAGAACGACCTCCAGCATAACGCTGACGAGGTCGGCGGCTACCTGAAGGAGCGCCTGAACAAGATGGCCGAGGGTAACCCGCTCGTCGGCGAGGTCCGCGGGCGCGGCCTCATGCTCGCCGTCGAGATCATCGGCCCTGATGGAGAACCCGACCCGCAGGGAGCTGTGAAGTTCCTGCAGGCCTGCCGCGAGCGCGGCGTACTCGTCGGCAAGGGCGGCGTGAAGGCGAACGCCATCCGCATCTCGCCCCCTCTCACCATTACCCGCGAGGCCGCCGAGGAGGCCGCCAACGCCTTCGAAGAGGCCCTCGCCGAGATCGGTGCATCAGCGAGGGTCGGCTGATGCAGACAGAAGGGGTGGATGCCCGCCGCGCCGTCGAGGAACTCAAGGAACTCGCCGAACTCACAGGCGGCCCCGACGGCGCCCGCCGCGTAGCGTGGACCGACGAATGGGAGAAAGCGCGCGAGTGGTTCAGGGGCAAGCTCGAGGAGATAGAAGGCATCACCGAAATAGAGACCGACGAGGCCGGAAACGTCTGGGCCACCGCACCAGGCGACTCCGAGAAGGCCGTCCTTATCGGAGGCCACATAGACTCCGTCCCGAACGGCGGCTGGCTCGACGGCGCCCTGAATGTGGTTGGCGCCCTCGAAGTCATGCGCGTCCTCGCCCCGCAGCAGCGACCGGTCACCCTTCGACTGGTCGATTGGGCCGACGAAGAGGGAGCCCGCTTCGGCCGCAGCCTCTTCGGCTCGGGCGCCGCCGCGGGCGCGCTGAAACCGGAAGACGTGCGCAACCTCAAGGACCGCGACGGCGTGGCTTTGCCGGACGCCCTTGCAGAGCATGGCGTTGACCTCGACAGGGTGAACGAGGCCGGAAAACAACTGGAGAACGCCGTCGCCTACCTGGAGCTCCACATCGAACAGGGACCTGTCCTGGAGAGGATGGATCTCCCGCTCGGGGTGGTGCTTGGCACCTTCGGCGTCGAGCGCCACGCCGTCCGCTTCACGGGCCAGCACGCCCACTCCGGCTCGACGCCGATGGATGTCCGCAGGGACGCCTTCATAGCGGCGGCCCGCTCGGCGATAGCGTTCAGGGACGACGCGAGGCGCCGCGACGACGTGCGGGCTACGACCGGCTTCGTCAACGTCAGCCCCGCCATCGTCACCGCGTTCAACGGGTGGTGCGAGATGTCCCTCGACCAGCGCGCCCTCGACCCTTCCGTGCTCGCGAGCATGCTCGACGCCGCGCAGGAGGCGACGGCCCGCGTCGCCACAGAAGAAGACGTCTCCGTCGAGTGGGAGCGGCTGTGGCGCATAGAGCCGATCCCCTTCGACGACGAGCTGATCGGGCTCGCCGAAGAGGCCGTAAACGAGGTCGCAGGACAATCGCACCGGCTACCGAGCGGACCCCTGCACGACGCCGCAGAGATGGCGCGCCTCATGCCGACGGTAATGCTCTTCGTCAAGAGCCTGCGGGGTCTCAGCCACACCAAGGACGAAGACACGCCGGAAGAAGATCTGGAGCTCTCCGTGCAGGCTCTACACAGGCTCGCGGTCAAGACGATGGATTGGGCGGAAAAATAGCTATCAGCCGTCAGCAATCAGTAGAAAGCTGACAGCTTCCGACCGAAGGGAGGATTTTGGAACAGGAAGAGTTCAAGGATCTGGCGGTAAACAACCAGGCGGAGTTGCAGCGGATCAAATCCGGAGCCATGGCGTCTCCCCTGTACAACGAGGACCTGGCGCCGACCGGCCCCGAGCAGCGGACGTGGACGACCTACAATATTGCGGCGCTCTGGATCGGGATGGCGATAGTCATCACGACCTATACGCTGGCTTCGGGCCTCATGGCGGCGGGGATGAACTGGTGGCAGGCGCTGTTTACCATCTCCCTGGGTAACGTACTCGTCCTGATCCCGATGCTACTCAACGCCCATGCGGGGACCAAGTACGGTGTCCCTTTTCCTGTCTTCGTCCGTGCTTCGTTCGGGGTGAGGGGGGCCAACTTCGCGGCGATGGCAAGGGCTCTCGTGGCCTGTGGCTGGTTCGGGATACAGACCTGGATCGGGGGCCTCGCCCTCGACGCGCTTATGAACGCCGGCTGGAGCGGGTGGGAGAACGTCCCAGGGCACTCGTTCATAACCTTCTTCGTCTTCTGGGCGATACAGCTCGTGATCATCCTTCGCGGCATCGAGGGGGTCAAGATCTTCGAGTCGCTCGCAGCCCCGCTCCTTCTCGGCGGCAGCCTCGTCCTTCTCATCTGGGGCTTCTCGGCGGGCGGCGGTATCGGCCACGTATTCGAGACATCGGCGAAGCTCCAGCAGGGTGACGCGCCGTTCTGGGCGCTCTTCTGGCCTTCTCTTGCGGCGAATGTGGGGTACTGGATCACACTCTCCCTCAACATCCCCGACTTCACCCGCTACGCGAAGACCCAGCGCTCGCAGGAACTCGGACAGGCGCTTGGTCTTCCCCTGACGATGACTGCGTTCTCCTTTATCGGGATCGCGGTCACGGCGGCGACCATCGTCGTCTACGGCGAGGCGATCTGGGACCCTGTTCAACTCGTCACGAAGCTCGCGCAGAACGCCCCGATAATCCTGATCGTGGCGATGATCATCATCGCGATCGCCCAGATCTCGACGAACATGGCCGCGAACGTCGTCTCGCCCTCGTTTGACTTCTCGAACCTGGCCCCGAAGTACATCACGTTCAGGACGGGCGGGATCATCACGGCGCTGATCGGCATCATCTCGTTCCCGTGGGTGCTCTTCAATAACGTCGGCGCCTACATCTTTACCTGGCTCGTCGGCTACGGCAGCCTCCTCGGGGCCATCGGGGCCGTCATGATCGCGGACTACTGGATCTTGCGCCGTCGCCAGCTCGACCTGGCCGAACTGTACAAGCTGGACGGCCGCTACTCGTACTCCGGTGGATGGAACTGGCGCGCGATAGCCGCGGTGTTTATCGGGGTGATCCCCGTCCTGCCAGGCTTTATCAAGGCGGCCACAACCCCTGGCTTCGCCGGG
>DASSJP010000561.1:0-2669 GCA_035691165.1 Rubrobacter sp. | reverse complement strand
TATAGACACCGGCGGACTCTCCGGTTTGGAGCAGTCCATAGGCAAGCCGGAGTACTTCCACGTCAGGGCCAACACAGGCTCGACGGATAACCCGTTTGCCGTGCAGTGGTTCTACATCGTGTTCGGGCTCGGCCTTGTGCAAAGCTTCGGCTACTGGTGCACGGACTTCCTCGTGGTGCAGAGGGCACTTGCGGCCGAGGATCTGGCAGCATCCCAGAGGACCCCTCTCATCGCGGCGTTCCCGAAGCTCCTGTACGGGGTACTCGCGATCTTCCCCGGACTGATCATCTTGTCCGTCCTCCCGAATGTCGCCTCGAAGGACCCCAACAATGCTGTCCCCTACTTGATGGCCCACTACTTCCCTACCGGGATGCTCGGGTTTGGCCTGACGGCGCTGCTCGCGGCCTTCATGAGCGGGATGGCTGGCAACGTGACAGCCTTTAATACCGTCTGGACCTACGACATCTACAAACCGTACATCAACAGTGGCGCTTCCGACCGCCATTATCTCAATGTGGGTCGCATCGCCACCGTTGCCGGGGTGCTCCTGAGCATCGGAACGGCCTACATTGCTCTCAACTTCGTTACCATCATGGACTACGTCCAGGTGCTGCATGGTATGTTCCTGGCCCCGTTGTTCGGGACGTTCCTCCTTGGCATGTTCTGGAAGCGCACGACGGGCGCGGGTGGGTTCATCGGACTCGTTGCTGGGACGGGTACCGGCCTTACCATGTACCTCCTTTCGCTTGACGCCGGCCTGGGGGCGTCCATGGCACGAGCACTCTGGGCCTGGATCGTGACCCTCGTCGTAACGATCGGGGTCTCTCTGGTCACCCAACCCAAGCCGGACGATGAGCTGCGCGGCCTCGTGTGGGGCCTGACCGAGCAGAAGGAGGCCGTGGAGGAGGCATGGTACAAGAAACCGTGGGTCCTCGCGGTCATCGTGCTCGCCATTACCGTAGCTCTGAACATCTACTTCTGGTAGGAGGAGAGCATGACAGAAGAACACCGTGAAACAGAACACCACGAGTACATGGAAGAGGAGAGGGTGCCGGAGCACTCAGGCACAAACCACTCCATGGCGATAGGCTTCTATATCGCGGCCCTCCTCCTGATCTTCGGCGTCACGATCGCCCTGGCCGGGATTATCTCCCCGGCGCAGGCGACCGCGGGCGGCCTCGGCTTTAACGTGAACCTGTGGTGGGGCCTTGTGATGGTTGTCTCGGGATGCGTCATCCTGGGGATGACCCTCGCCTCACCCCGTCGCCGCGCAGCACGGCGCCAGCAGCAGGACGTCTAGAGGTTCCTCACCAGCGGAAGCGGTGCGGGCCGAAATCCGCCTCGTAGTACGGAACCGTGGCCCGTCCGGGACGGGCCACGGCGTCGAGGCGCTCGTGATCGTTCTCGTCGAGCGATACCTCTACGGCCCCCAGGTTGTCCTCTAGCTGCTCCATGGTGCGCGGCCCGATGATCGGGCTGGTGACGCCTGGTTGGTCCTTGCACCATGCGAGTGCGACCTGTCCGGGGGTGCAGTTTTTCTCTTTCGCTATGGCCTGTACGGCTTCGAGTACGTCGAAAGCCTCGTCGGTGAAGTGGTTGCGGCCCATGCGCCTTGGGTCGATGCCGTAGCGGCTTTCCTCGGGGGACTGGCTCTCGTCGCGGCTGTATTTGCCCGTCAGGAAGCCGCCTGCGAGTGGGGACCAGGGGATCAGGGCCACCCCGTAAGTCCGGGCGAAGGGGACTAGCTCGCGCTCGATGCGACGATCAAGGAGGTGGTAGGGGGGCTGCTCCGTGACGAAGCGGTTAAGCCCGAGCTCTCTGGCGGCCCACAGCGCCTCGAGGAGCTGCCAGGCCGCGTAGGTCGAAGTGCCCACGTAGCGCACCTTGCCTGCGCGGATCAGGTCGTCCAGGGCCCGAAGCGTCTCGTCGATGGGGACATCGGAGCTGGGGCGGTGGATCTGGTACAGGTCTATGTGATCCACCTGAAGACGCCTCAAGGAAGCCTCGCACTGCTCGATGATGTGACGCCTGTGGTTGCCGCTCGCGTTCGGGTCATCCTCGTCCATGACCCCGTGCACCTTTGTAGCGAGCACGATGGAGTCGCGCTTACCGTTTCTCTTCAGCGCCTTCCCTACGGTCTCCTCGCTCGCGCCCGTGCTGTAGACATTCGCCGTATCAAGGAAGTTGATGCCTGCGTCGATGGCGCGGTCGATGATATCCGCCGAGTCCTCTTCGCCGGTCCGGCCACCGAACATCATGCACCCGAGGCACAGCTCGCTGACCTTGACGCCTGTCCTTCCGAGGTTCCTGTACTGCACGATTTCCTCCTTCGAGGTAGACGTAGACCTATTCAACAGGCCGACCGGCGCAAGCGCAACCCGCGGGTTTGATTCCATGCACCGAAGTGGTAGCATCGCGGCCTGTACCGCGAAGCCCGAATTGGCTTAGGAAGGGACAGGCACGGCCCGGGACGAACATAAAGAGCTTGGGGGAAGCTCGGGGCCCGTTGCGCTCCGAACGTGGCGACCTGTATTCGCGGGGGTCACCGGAGGTCACCGTGAGTAAGGTCCGGTGGGGAATACTCGGTACTGGCGCCATCGCGAGGCAGTTCGTAGAGGGCCTGAGCCACCTCCCTGAAGCAGAGGTGCTCGCAGTAGGGTCCCGCTCCG